>CBAAAH010000226.1:0-5141 GCA_964658865.1 uncultured Granulicella sp. | reverse complement strand
TGGTCTCTTTCTATCCCGGTGGCTAAAGCCACGTCGCCCTCGACCTCATCTAGTGGCGCAGGCAACTGCTGGAAACGCAGGCTTGTCTCACTGCGGACTTGTTATCCTTGGTCCATGCGTTTTCCCAAGTGGTATGCAGACTGGATGATCCGCTGGGAAACCGCGCTCACCACCCGAGACACCAACCGCATCGTCCGTCCGCTGGAATGGGGCTTTGACTGGCTGGCCGGCTTCAGCGAAACCGCCGCACACTGGGCGACCATCGAAAGCCCCGACAACCGGGAAGCCCTCGTCACCATGATTCGCGTCAACGAAGAAATTGTCGCGGACGGCGATCGCTTTTTCGGCTATCGAACGCCGACCGACTTTAGCCTCGAAGACCGGCATCCCGCGCTGTTCCCGACGAACGTGCGACCCGAAACGCTCGCGCAGGCGGCGCAACTGGAAGAAGACGCAAAATCCGGCAAGCTGGAGAAAGCGCAATACCTTCGCTTCACCAGCCCCACGCGCACGAAGTACCCGGAGAACGATCAGGTGAACGCCCGCTGGTATCCCGAACCCGCGCATAAGGACCCTCATCGCAAAAAACAGGCCATCATCGTGCTGCCGCAGTGGAACGCCGACGCTTTCAGCCACAACGCCCTCTGCAGCATCTTTAACAAATTCGGCATTGCCGGCCTGCGCCTCTCGAAGCCGTACCACGACATCCGCCGGCCCGCCGAACTGGAGCGCAGCGACTACGCCGTTTCAAGCAACGTCGGCCGCACCCTCGCCGCCGCGCAGCAGGCCGTGGTGGATATCCGCAGTTGCATCGACTGGCTCGCAACCCAGGGTTACGAGCAGTTCGGCGTGCTTGGAACGAGCCTCGGTTCCTGCTACAGCTTTCTCGCCGCCGCATTCGATCCCCGTATCCAGGTCTGCGCCTTCAACCACGCCAGCACCCAGTTCGGCGACGTCGTCTGGACCGGCCAGTCCACCCGTCACGTCCGCGCCGCCTTCGAGCAGAACGGCCTCACCCAGCAGGACGTCCGCGCGATATTCCAGGGCATCAGCCCCATCACCGTCATGGACCGCTACGCCGCCGAAACCTCGCGGCAGTCGCTCGTCATCCACGCCATCTGGGATCTCACGTTCATCCGCGAGTTCTCCCTCGACGTGCTGCGCAACTTTGAAGCCCGTCGCGTCGACTTCACCAGCCGCGTTCTGCCGTGCGGCCACTACACCACCGGTGAAGCGCCCTACAAATACATTGACGGCTGGTACATGGGTTCCTTCGTCCACAAGGCCTACAAACGCCTTCGTGAGCAGCCGGCATAACTCCAGCGACGCGGAATCAGGGCAAAGGCATGAGCGTCAACTCAGGCATGGACAAATCTTTCACGTGATCCGTCAGAAGCGTAAGCCCATGCTCCAGCGCCGTTGCGACCACCGTCATGTCTGCAAGCTGTAGCGTTCTACCGTTCCCGCAATAAAGGGTAACCAGCAAGCCTGCCGTGCGTGCAATCGACCGCGTCAGCGGGTAACACTCGATGCTATCGAGCAGGGTCGACGTCTTTCCCGTGCGGTGTGTTGTTGCTGCAGCATTTCATGCCGTAAACCGTTGAAGCTGCGCCCTGATGGGCGTGGATGGGCCGCCTCGTCTCCATCGCCAACACACGGCATCCTCACTGCGGCTGCTGGGCGATACGCCGAGGGTCGGCGTCGTCTGGCTTGTGTCCAGAAACTAAGGCCACGCAGCGGGGCTGAGTGCTGTTTCCTGCTGGTCCCCCCGCGTCAGCCGTTAGCCGACGCAAACCACCCGAAACAGCGCGCCCAGCACCCTGCCGCTATCGCCCGCGCAGGGGACCGATCAGGAACGCAAGTGCGCACGGCACCACGATCGCTCCCGCCATCAGTCCAATCACCATGCCAATGGTCATCGTTCCCCCCATCCGCACTATCGGCGCACTTGGCCGAGGCATAATGTTTGTCGCACGGCTAAATTTTCTGTTCGCGCGGCTAAAGTTTCCGTGTTCTGTGTCCGATGATCTTCGGCAGAAAGGACTTTCCCTATGACCACCGACATCTCGGCTTCCAGTTACACCCAGCAGGCTGCTACGGGCGACACCCTGACCTACACCACCGTAGCCGCCACCACCGTATCCGGTACCGTGTCTAAAACCAGCATGACTGCCGATACGCCAGCCGCAGCCGCGTCTTCCGCCGATAGCGTAAAAATTTCGCTCACGGCGCAGATCAAGCTGCTGAAGCAGCAGGGGCAAGACGCCAAGCAGATCGCCGCCAATGTCGGCACCACGCAAAAAATCGTGGAGCAGTATCTGGGCGAGAGCACAACCGCCGCGCTGACGCAGCAACTCCTCTCCGCCGGCACGACGGCGTAGTCGCGTTGCAAAAATGAACTTCCTCCATTAACCCACGCGCGAAACGGCGCCATAGGGATGCGCACGGAGTGATAATGGACGTATGTCCAATGCATTCGACGCCTCCCTTCTCGCCAGCGACCCGGAAATTGCCGCTCAAATCGAGCACGAAGTCGTCCGCCAGCACGACGGCCTAGAGATGATCGCGTCGGAAAACTTCGTCTCGCGCGCCGTGCTTGAGGCCGCAGGGTCGGTGTTTACGAATAAATACGCAGAAGGCTACCCCGGCAAGCGCTACTACGGTGGCTGCGAATTCGCCGACGTGGTGGAAAACCTCGCCCGCGACCGCGCCAGACAGCTCTTCGGTGCGGAACATGCCAATGTGCAGCCGCACTCCGGTTCACAGGCCAACGCCGCGGCCTACATGGCACTCCTCCAGCCGGGCGATACACTGCTCGGGCTGGACCTGGCCCACGGCGGCCACCTGACTCATGGCCACAAGCTCAACTTCAGCGGCAAACTCTACCGCATCGTGCCGTATCAGGTGCGCCGCGACACCGAAGTCGTCGATTACGACGAGCTGGAAGCTCTGGCCGTCCGTGAGCAGCCCAAAATTATCGTCGGCGGCGGCAGCGCCTACCCGCGCCACTGGGACTTCGCCCGCATGCGCCAGATTGCGGACAAGGTCGGCGCCTTTCTGATGGTCGACATGGCCCACTTCGCCGGTCTGGTCGCCGGTGGCGTGCACCCATCCCCCGTGCCGCACGCGCACATGGTCACCACCACCACGCACAAAACGCTGCGTGGTCCGCGCTCCGGCCTCGTTCTTTGCAATCAGCAGTTTGGCGCAGCCGTCGACCGCTCCGTCTTTCCCGGCCAGCAGGGTGGGCCGTTGATGCACGTCGTTGCCGCAAAAGCCGTCGCCTTTAAAGAAGCCCTGCAGCCTGGGTTCAAGCAGTACGCCGCTCAAGTTGTCGCCAATGCAAAGGCGCTTGCAGCCGGCCTGCAGGAAGAAGGCTTCCGCATCATCTCCGGCGGCACCGACACCCACGTGCTGCTTGCCGACGTGTTCGCCAAGGGCATGCTCGGCTCCGAGGCCGAACTCGCGCTGGGCAAGGCCGGCATCACGGTCAACAAAAACGCGATCCCCTACGACACTAACCCGCCGCTTAAGCCCAGTGGCATCCGCTTCGGCACGCCCGCACTCACCACCCGCGGCATGGGCGAAGGCGAAATGCGACAGGTCGCCGCATGGATTGCCGAAGCCCTCGCGCACCGCAACGACGACGCGAAGCTCCACGACATCCATCATCGCGTCACCGAACTCGCCGACAGCTTTCCGCTCTATGGCTGGCTGCGTGACCGCGTGCCCGCACCGGAACCTGAACCGGCGATGGCGCGGTAACCTCAGCAGGAGCGACCCCTCATGGAACTCAAACTCGAACTCGCCACCTATAACCGCAACAAGGACTTCTTGCGTCCCTACAAGACAAGTGGGTCTTCCCCAAAGGGGATGAAATCGTCGACTTTTTTGAAACCTCCGCCGATGGAATAAAGGCAGGCTACGAGCGCTTCGGACTTGACGGCTTCATTGGTGAATCTCGTCGGCGAAGAAGATAAACCACCATTTGTTCCGGATCGCGCACCTCTCGTCGAACTGATCGTCGGAGCCAGCCATTCCAGAGTGTTGGCCCTAAGACAGAACGGAGTTGGCGATGCTCTCACCCGGCGCATTCTGGCTTTGATCGATACAGGTGCAAGCCACACCGTCATGCATCCATCCGTGTTCTCGACGCTTCGCATTCCATCCGTGGCATCTTCAACGCTTCAGACTGCTTCAACGGGTGAACGCCCGGAGCGGGTGAAAGCCTGTGATGTGAGCGTGATTCTTCTTGGCAATGGCCGAGTTGAGGACGGTCTCGTTGTGCCCTCCTTGCGTGTGACTGAAAGCCAACTGGACGTTACTCAAGGCTTCCACGCTCTTCTCGGTCGCGATATCCTCTCCCAGTGTGTGCTCACCGATAACGGCGCTCAGGGCTGAATGACTATCGCGTACGAAGAAGCCAACGCATGACGAACCGTGTGATCACTCCCGACCACCGTCCGGAGTTTGTCACATCGGAGGCATAGACCCGCTCCTTCGCGGCATCCTAAACGTTGGAGATTTCAACATGCCGCAGCAGCACTTCGACGCTATCGTCATCGGTTCAGGCCAGGCTGGCAATCCGCTCGCCAAAGCCATGAGCAGGCACGGCTGGACGGTCGCCGTCGTCGAGCGCCGTTTTCCCGGCGGCACCTGCGTCAATGATGGCTGCACACCCTCCAAGACCATCGATGCCAGCGCCCGCAACGCGTACCTGGCCAGACGCGGCAAAGACTTCGGCGTCCTTACCGGCCCGGTTTCCATCGACATGAAAACCGTCTGGCAGCGCAAGCAGAAGATCGTGCTCGAATCTCGCGCGAACAACGCAAAGGGCATTGAGCAGGGAAGCACGTTGATTCTCGGCGAAGCCAGCTTTGCCGAAACGTCACCCGGTGACGGTACGTACAGCATCGCCGTCTTCATGCAGGACGGCTCCGCCCCGCAGACGCTTACCGCCGACCGTGTCTTCCTGAACACCGGCGAGCGCCCCAATGCGCCCGATCTGCCCGGCCTGGACGAGACACCCTACCTCGACAGCACCCGCATCATGGAACTGCAAACGGTCCCCGAACACCTCATCGTGCTCGGTGCCGGCTACATCGCCATGGAGTTCGCGCAGATGTTCCTGCGTTTCGGTG
>CBAAAH010000225.1:0-5143 GCA_964658865.1 uncultured Granulicella sp. | reverse complement strand
CACCCTCTCCCGCACGCTGCACCCCGACCGCTTCGCCGGCAAACCGCAAGCTGAGCAGGACGCCGCTACCGAAAAGTCCTCGCAATTGAACGATGCCTACCGCACCCTGCGCGACCCCATCCGCCGTACCGAATACCTGCTGGGACTGGAAGGCATCGAGCTTGAAGAACAGTCTGTCAAGGCCACCGAGACCGCGCGAGCGTCCGGTACCGACAAGAAGCAGATCGTTCCGCCCGACCTGCTGGAAGAAGCGTTCGAACTGAACATGCAGTTGGAAGAAATGAAGATGGGCGACGACGATCCGCAGCTCCGCGCCGACCTCGCCAAAGCCAAGGCCAACTTTACCGCCATGCTCGACACCTCGCAGCAATCTCTCGAGGCGGAGTGGGACAGTTGGGACGCCGCCGTCGACAGCGAAGACGACGGTGCAAAGAACGCCGCCAAGGACGAAATGCTTGCCCTCCTCAACCGCCGCAGTTATCTCCGCAATCTCGTGCGCGACTGCGAAGCCTATGTTTAGCAACAGGGTCACGGACGCGCCTTGCTTACGCCACAACCTGCATGGGCGTCTATATCCTGAATCGTGACGATGAAACAAACCTGCCAGCCGTACAGAGCGATTCCCCTGTTCTTCCTTTTCCTCTTTCTCTGCGCGGGGACACCTGCTTTCAGGGCTCAGGGTAATGCACCGCAGGTCCGGCCACGCTCCGCCTACCGTGACCGCGTTATCGTCTTCGTCCATGGCCTGCACGGCGACCGCAACTCCTGGCGCGCTGCAAACGGTGTCTACTGGCCGGACCTGGTCAAAACCGATCCGCACTTCGCCTACTCCGATGTCGACATCGTAGAGTATCCGTCACCCGCGTCCAACGGCAAAATGTCCAGCGTGCAACTGGCAGACACGCTGTGGAATCGCCTTCGGCTCGATCACATCTGGGATCATCGCGAGGTCGTCTTTCTGGCGCACAGCCTTGGCGGCATCCTTGTGGAAGAAATGCTGCTGCGCCATCCCGCGGAAGCTGCAAAGGTTAAATTCATCGTCTCCTACGGCACCCCGCACGAGGGTTCGACGGTGGCGCGCGTAGCCTCTTTTTACGACAAGGACCCGCTGCTCAACGACCTGAGCGATGCCAGCGATAACACGTTTCTGACCCAGTTGGAAAACAGTTGGAGGGGGAGCGACGCCGTCAATGGCATCCATCGCTTCTGCGCGTACGAGGCGAAAGACACCACGCCCGAAGACGGCTTCGCACGCTACCTCAGGCCGCATACCCGCGTCGTCAGCTACTTCAGCGCGACCTATGGCTGCGATGTCACGACCCCGCCTCAGGAGATCCGCGAAGATCACATCCACATGATCAAGCCGCTCAACCGCGCGTCACCGGCCTACGACTTCTTCCGCCGCGTCTACCGCGACAACCCCATCCTTCAGGAGCAGGTCGTCACGCGCGAAAACGTCATCGCGGGCCTTACCGCGGGATGCAATCAAACCAACGAGAACCCCGACCTGCAAGTTCCTATCGCCCTCGACTCGACCCTCCACGAACGAGTTCTCGCGGCCACCGCCGCCCTTATCGACACCGTGGACGTGCGGGACATCAATCCCAATCCGCCGGTCGTCACCAAGGTCGATGCAAATGGCGCGGCGCATGTCCAGTACGGATTCAAGGGGCCCAGCAGAAAAGTCCTGGTCTGCATCGGGACCGCCCGCGCATCCCTGAAAGTCCAGTTCTCCATCGACCAGCAGATCCCAATCCGCGAACCATAAGCTCCATCGGCAGACTCGTTCAGCAAAAAGCGAACTTTCTTCTTCGCGAACGTACAGCTTTATTTCGGTTTCTCGGCATCCTTCGTCGACTCATCCGTAATGTCCTTGCCATTCACGATAATGCGCGCGCTCGACCGGTACTGCTTATAATCCGTGTATTTCACGATCGATTTCACATGCACATCCTGACCGCCGCTGCCGGCACCGGGCGCGAAGTGCAGCGTTCCCTCCGCTTTGGTGTACGTCGGGAACCAATACTTTCCATCAATTTGCTCGTAGTAGGTGGTGAATGGCGGCGACAGATTCTCATGTCCGCTGCGCACATCGTCCGGCACCGACTTGCCGCTGACTAACACGATTTGTAAGTCCTGCTGATCGACCCAGATCTTACCCTTGTAATACCGCTTGTTCTTTTCCATGGCCTTCGGCGCCACGTCGAACACATACGTCTCCAGATCGTCGATCTTCTGCCGACCCAGGTACTTTACGTCATACAGCGGCAGCTCCGGCGCGGTCAGCACAAACGGCAGCCGATGGACCACGTCGTCCATATCCTGCTCGGTCAGGATCACGCGTTCGATGGTATTTGCCGGTGCAAACACTACATTTTCCGTGCGCCTACCATCGCGGGTGAAGCCGATGTCGCTTACCTGCTGGTACTCGCCGTCGGGCTTATTGTTATCGTCATTGATGGTCTGGAAGCGCACACTCTGACGAAAGATGTAGTTATCCCGCGCCTTGGCAAACGCGCTCTCGCGCTGACCCATTGCCTGCACGATCTCTTCGGGCGTCTTGCCCGTCGGCGGAGCGGTTTCCAGCTTGCCAAAGCCTGCCTGCGCACCTGCCGTGCCCATTGCCACCGCTGCCACCAGCACCGCACCCAGCCATCCCGTTCGTCGCATCGTTCTCCCACCGGCGCACCGCCGGGCCCTCAGCTCTCGTTCTGTTAGACGAGCCACTGTGCCCATCGACTGCAACCGGGCGAATGAGACCTTTGCCAACCCAAGCCGGGGTGCCCATCGTCGCCGTACCGCATCCCGCGTCCTATCGGCATCGAAGCCTCAGCGCGGTTAAGGTGGCTTGGAATCAGTACAGGCTTTCCTGTAGAGGGTGCAACAATCACTTCATGGCCTTCGGTCGACCCACGCGAACCCGCGATCCGCTCGACGAAACCCAGCTTCTCGACTATGCGGCAAAGTCCCTCGGTGCGCGTATGCAGTCCGAACGCGACCTGCGCCGCAAGCTGATCGACCGCGCTGAACCCGGACCCGCAGGTATCGCCGCCGCAGAAGCAGTCATGGCGAAACTCAAGGAACTCAACTATCTGTCCGATGAGCGTTTCGCCGCCGACTTCACCAAGCTTCGCCAGGAAAACCGTGTCTTCGGTCGCCGCCGCGTGCAGCAGGATCTGCAGCAAAAAGGCGTTGACAGTGAACTCATCGCCACCACGCTCGCCACCGCATACGACGACCTGGACGAAGTCGCCCTCGTCCGCCGGCACATCGAACGCAAGCGCCTCAAGCCGCCGACCGATGACAAGTCCACCGCCCGCATTCTGCGCCGCCTTACCGCCGCCGGCTTCGGCAGCAAGGCCATCTTCAAGGTCCTCCGCGAACTCCGCACAGGCGATGTCGCCGAAACCCTCGACACCGCCGAAGGCAGTGCCAACGAAGACTAACCGGGCGCCCGATGTCTGGCCTTGGAGGCATGGGATCGACAGCACCAGGCTTGCATCCAACACCTGTGCCCCCAACCACCGTCATCGCCATCGATTGGTCCGGCCGCGTCGACACCGCTGGCCAGCGCCGCCACATCGTCGCCGCTACCTGGCGCAACGGCAAGGTCAAGGTCGAAAACGGCCGAACCCGCGACGAAATCGCCACGTGGCTCATCGCCCAGGCAAAGAAACATCCGGCGCTCGTCGTCGGCTTTGACTTTTGCTTCAGCTACCCCGAATGGTTCGTGCAACAAACGGGTGCGGCAACCGCCCCGGACTTCTGGAAAATCGTCGCCGAGAAGGGTGAAGCCTGGCTTCATCGTGAAAGTGAAGACCGCCGCTTCTGGGGAAAACCCCACAAGCGCCCGCCGGAATTCAGCGGTACGAACATCCATCGCATGCTCCGCTCCACCGACATCGACTGCAAGCTCATCGCGCACATCCGCGACGAAGACCGTGCCGAGCGCGTGAAGGGCATCACGCCAAAATCCGTTTTCCAGATTGGCGGTTCCGGCTCCGTCGGCACCGGCAGCCTGCGCGGCATCCCCGTGCTGCTGAAGCTGCGCGACGCCGGGTTCCGTGTCTGGCCCTTCGACGCACCCGCGCCCAACCAGCCGCTCGTTGTGGAAATGTACACCCGCCTCAACACCGGCCCCGTGCATAAGTCCAATCCCACGGCCCGCGCCGCTTACCTCGCCCGCAAACAGGCAGAAGACCCAGCCTACCGCACTCTCAGCCGCGCCACCATCGCCGCCGCCCTCGCTGGCGAAGACGCCTTCGACGCCCTCATCAGCTGCATGGTCATGGCCGCCCACCGCGGCACCTTCGACACCCTACCCCAGCCCCGCGACCCCGCTGCCCGCCTCGAAGGCTGGACCTGGGCCGCCGACGCCGCGCAAGCCTGTAGCGCTGACGGAACGTAACTCTGATACGCTAGTGCCAATTATCTTTGCGATCAAGGACGATCACGCATGACCAAGGGACTTCGTCTTTCCGAAAAGTGGTTCCAGCGCGGACTCTGGCTTATTGCCATCATCTTCGCAGCCTTCCTCATCGGCCTCGGTTCGCTCGTGGTCGGCGATCTGCCGCGAGTGGAAAAGCCGGTCAACGCCGAAGCCTTTATGGATCGACCGCCCCTCTACGCTGAGCGCGCCGCCATTCAGGCCGACGATGACAGGCTCAAGGAAAACCAGGAAGCCCGCACCCGCGCCGAAGAAACTGCTAGTCACGCAGCCGCCGCAACCGCGGCAGAGCAGGCCACCTTCGACGCTTGGATTGCTACCCGCGCCGCCACGCAGCAAAACAGCCAGAACCCCGAGGTACTTGCCCGCACCCACAAGCTGGAAGCTCTGCAGGCCCAGCAGCGCGATGCGGAAAAGGTGTCCGAAGCGCTGGAAAGCCAGCGCACCGCCATCGTGCAAGACCGCGACCGGCACGACGAAGCCCGCCAGAAGATTGAGGACGCCGGTCAGGGCGGCTACGATAAGGCCGTGCAGCGCATGGAACTGCGCGTCTTCGGCCTGCGCCTGCTGCTCACCTTACCGCTGCTCGCGCTCGCCGTGTGGCTCTTCCTCAAGCGCCGCAAGGGGCCGCGCTGGCCCTTCGTGTGGGGCTTCATCTTCTTCGCGCTCTTCACGTTTTTCTTCGAACTCGTGCCC
>CBAAAH010000224.1:232-5154 GCA_964658865.1 uncultured Granulicella sp. | reverse complement strand
CGTTCTGGTGTCCAGCTTTTTTCCGGAAGCGTAACGTTGAAGTATGCCTTGGTGCTGTTTTTCTCAAATGCGCCGGGTGCATCCATGCTGGCCTGCGTGGTCGCGCGCTCAAACGGCGGGGTCTCTTCCAGCACGGGGCGCACCTGGCTGGGCAGCGTAATGATGTGGTGGCTCTCGATAAAGCCAATCTCCGACGAGAAGCTGTCGCGGAAAGCCTGCAGCAACTGGTTGCCGGCGGGGTGCATGGTGGCCAGTTCCGCAAGCTCTTGCTGTGGCGTCTTGGTTGGGTCTATTTCCTTCGCGATCTTCGCGAACAGATCCTGGTTAGCCTTCATGTTCGCCGCGTTGATCGCTAGCAGCGTGTCCAGCGGCGTATCGACCATTTCGTCGTACTGCAGCTTCTTGCGATAGGTGTCCGCGCCAAAGCGGAAGTCGCCGTTTGAGCGGGGCAGCAGGTCCGACCTCATCCACGCACCGTAGCTCTTCAACGCGTCGATGACGGCGGCATTGGTCTTTGTGAACTCCGCCTTTGTCCGTGCATCCTTCGCGTCGGCAAAGGCGGCGGGCACGTCGTTCTGGAAAAACGAGACCAGGCCGTCGATCTGGTCGAGCGCAATCTCGGTGTAGATCTTTGGCGGGTTCTTCAGGTTCTTGCGCGCTTCCTGAAACACCTGCGGCATCTGGCGCTCGCGTTCCACTGCGGCACGCAGCCGCGTATCGGCGGAAGCGTAGGGTCGCTCCATGAGCACGAAAATGGAGCTGGTCACGCCGCTGGAGTAATTGTCGGGGTTCTTCTCCCACATGCGAATCGTCTCGATCGACAGCAGCTTCGACCGCATGCTGTTCATCAACACGTCGCGATCCGCTGCCTTCTCCCGATCCAGCCCATCGGCTGGAATCACCTCGATTTTCGCCAGGGCCGCACGGGTCGCGGCGGCTTCCTTCGCAATGTCCGACGCGGCATAGTCGTCCATCTGCCCGTCGAATTCGTGGAACCCCACGGCCGTTGCCGCCGTTGGGGAAAAGTGAAAATAAACGTCGTGAAAGTATTGCTCCGAAAGCACGTCAAATGTCTGCGCCGCACCGTCGGCACTTAATCGTTGCGCGGGCAGCATGGCAGACGGAACCACAAGCATGGCTGCGGCAACAAGAGAGACGACGCGAACGGGCAGAATCATGGTTCGCACAGTGTACTCTGTTGCCCAGAAGAAAGGCTCACCCCGCGTGGGTGAGCCTCGTGTGTGCTTACCTTGAGAACGATTAGCGAAGGCTTGCGGTCTTCTGCTGGTTCGCCTTCAGCGCGTTCTGCTCCAGCGCCTGAGCCTCGGGCATGAAGGTCAGCGCCTTGGCAATCTGTGGGTCGCTGTCCGCACGTGCATGCTCGCCTTCAATCGCGCCAAACTCCGACGTGAACAGCGCGCCCTTGATGTTGCTCTTCATCCAGTCGAGATTCGTGGTGAACTCGACGTCGGTATAGGTAATGTTTTCCTTCTTCAGAAAGGCCTTGAAGTCCGTAAGTACTGCATCGTCGACCTGGAAGTTTCTGTCGATATCCCGATTCGAAAGGTAGTGCTTGCTGAAGTTGAAAAACGCCGTGTGCTGCAACAGATTGATTTCAAACGCGTTGGTTTTAAGTTGGTCGATCTTCTCATCCGGTGTAATGCCGCCGCCGCCATACACGGTGCGGCCGCTGTCGGTCAGCTTCACTTCCAGATTGGTCTTATCCGCGGGCTTCGCATCGTCGCGCACGTAGTAGTAGTCGTACAGCGACACGCCGTTATAGTCGCGCTGAATCAACCGTCCCGACGGCGTGTAGTAGTGGTAGGTCGTTAGTGCCAGGCCGGTGTTGTCGGCGATCTGAAACACCGTTTGCACCAGCCCCTTGCCGAAGGTCGTTTCGCCCACGATCAGCGCGCGGTCGTGATCCTGCAGCGCACCGCTCACAATCTCAGCCGCCGACGCGGTGTTGCGGTTCACCAGCACTACAATGGGAAAGTGCTCGCCGTCCGACTCGCCGTGAGTCGCGCGATACACCTGGTCGGGGAAGGCGCGGCCCCGCTGCGATACGACTAGGTCGCCCTTCTTCAGGAATTTGTCGCTCATGGCGACGGCTTCATTCAGCAAGCCGCCGGGGTTGCCGCGCATGTCGATCAGCAGGCCCTGCATGCCGGGGCCGAACTTCGTCAGCGCATCCTGCACCTCGTGCGAGGTCGTCTCCATAAACTGTGTCACGTGGATGTAGCCGATGCCTGGACGGATCATGTAGGCCAGGTCGACGGAGGGACGCGGAATGTCGTCGCGCACCAGGTCGAAGACGATCGGCTTGTCATGGCCTTCGCGGCTGACGGAAACGCTGGCGTGGGTGCCTTTCGCGCCCTTCAGCACGTTCGAAACGGCGAGTGAATCCATGCCGTCGGTCGACTTGCCATCGATGGACACCAGAATGTCGCCCGGCCGGATGCCGGCCTTGTGCGCGGGCGATCCCTCAAAGGTATCGATGACCATGACGTGCACCACGCCGGCCTTGTCGGGCGACGACTGAATGTGCATGCCCACGCCGTAGTAATGGCCGCGCTGATCTTCGCGCATCTGCGCGTAAGCCTTTGGATCGTAGAAGTTGGAATGCGGGTCCAACACGTGCAGCATGCTGGGGATGGCACCGTCGTAGATCGCCTTATCGACCGTTTCTTTCGTCATGGGGTCGGCGTAGTTCTGCTCAATGACGGCGTATACGTCGGTGAACTGGTGCAGGTTGTCGCGCAGCGTACTTTCATCGCTGGCGCTTTGGGCGCTCACCCGGGTGTTGAGCAGCGTTCCGCCGACGGCGCAGGTTGCAAGAAAAACGGTGAGCGAAACGATGGCGCGACGTGCGGGCATAGGCATGCGGCAGAATCCCTCGAAACAACTTGCGTCGGCAGCCTCTGCGCACCCGAAACCACTGGGCAGAGCTGCCTGAAAGGTAGACGGAGTATAGCACCGGCTGGGTAGCCGATCCTTGCCGATGGAGTGCCGATCGCCTCGTTTCACGGAACCGGCGCTCCCGGAACGGTTCAGGCAGGTAGAATGATGGAGCGAATACCTCTCGCTGGCCCGGTTCGTCCAATGGGCAGCGCTGTTCTCGCGCAGACTCCTTTGCAGGTACGCATGACCCGATTTGTTCCCGCGTTTCGTTTGGCCGCAGCCTCGGCCGTCCTTGCCGTTTCCGCGGTGACGCTTTATGCCCAGGCGCCGGCTCAAAGCCCGGCACCCATGGCGGCGCCACGCTACCAGTCGCCGGGCGTCGTCCAGCCGCAGGCGCCCATGCCGGCGGCGATCAATTTCCCCGTCACGGCGGCCATCACTCCCAATGGAACCGTTGCGGAAGAGGTGATCGTCCGCATCAACGACCAGATCATCACCCGGTCTGACCTGTTGCGCGCGGAAGATATTCTGCAGCAGGAATTGGCGCAAAACCCAGGCGGCGATCCTGCAGAACGCCAGCGGAACATGCTGCGCGACCTGATCGACCAGCAACTGCTCATCAGCAAGGCAAAGGAACTCGGCATCAATGCGGATGCCGAAGTCGTGCGCCGGCTGGATGAAATCCGCAAGCAGAACAATTTGCCCAATATGGAAGCGTTGGAAGCCGCGGCGCGCAAGCAGGGCTACTCGTTTGAAGACTTCAAGTCCAACATCCGCAACGGCGTGCTGACGCAGTCGGTGGTGCGCGATGAAGTCGGCCGCAACATCCGCATGACCAAGGGCGAAGAGCAGAAATATTACGATGCGCACAAGGACCAGTTCACGCAGCCGGAGCAAGTGCGCCTGTCGGAAATCTTGATTCCGACGCCGGCCAACGCCACCGATGCCGATCTGGCGACGGCGCAGGCAAAGGCAGACGAGACCTACAAGAAGCTGAAGGACGGCGCGGACTTTGCCGCGACCGCAAAGGCCGTTTCCGGCGGACCGACGGCGGCGCAGGGCGGCGACTTGGGCGTCTTTCGCCGTGGCCAGCTCGCCAAGGTGCTGGAAGACAAAACCTTCGACCTGCCCGTGGGAAGCCTGACCGAACCGGTGCGAACCCGTCAGGGCTTCGTCATCCTGAAGGCGGTCGACCGCGTGAATGCCGGCGTGCAGCCACTGGACAAGATCGAGGGCGAGGTGCAGAACGCCATGTACCAGGAGGAGATTCAGCCTGCCCTGCGTGCGTACCTGACCAAGCTGCGCGAAGACAGCTATGTGGAGATCAAGCCCGGCTTTGTGGACAGCGGTGCAAGTCCCAAGCAGGCAAAGCCGGTGTTCGCGGCATATGTCGCGCCCGCACCGAAGAAGAAGACCCTGACCAAGCATCGGCTGGATGCGGAGAAACAGGCCGCGCGATTGCAGAAGGCCGGTCTTGCCGCGAAGGGCAATAAGATTGTTGCGCTCGCACCCGCTGAGTTGGACAAGCACGGCAAGCCGAAGAAAATTCATCGGGAGAAGGTGCGCTTCGGCCAGGCACCCACCACGGCGCTGCCGGAAGCCGCCACTGCGGACGCACCCACCACTGCAGCCGCGGCAGGAGCCATCGCCGCCGGTCATGCCGTGACACCGGGCGCCTCGATGTCGGGGCAGGACGCGCTCGGCACCCCGAGCACCAATCCCGCGCTGGCCGATGGCGTAACCGCCGCCCCCGGCACGCAGCTTGCGCCGGTAGGCAGCGGCAATACCGTCGCGGCAAACGATTTGGATACATCCACGGAGCAGGTGGCGCCGCGCAAGAAGACGCGATTCGCCGACAAGGAACCGGAAGTCAAGGTCAAGAAGCAGGAAAAGGTTACCGCAAAGACAGTGGACAAAATTACGTCCAGGCCGGATGGGGCGTCGACCACGGAAAAGCAGACCGCAGCGGTGCAGTCGTCGGCCCTTGGACTGAGCGGCGACACGTCGAAGAAAAAGAAGAA
>CBAAAH010000224.1:0-222 GCA_964658865.1 uncultured Granulicella sp. | reverse complement strand
CGTCAGAAAGGCGAGGACAAGAAGCGTCTGCAGGAGGCAACCCCCGAGGCCAAGCCGACGCTAACCGACAATGGTCTGCCCGATCGCCTGCACCAGCAGAACGGCCCGGCGCAGACTGCGGGAACGCCGTCGGCTTCGTCGCAGACCGGCAAGCTTCCGGCGGAGAACTCTAAGCAGGAGGAGCGTGAGCGCCGTGGCAAGGAAGTTGTGCCAAGCGCGAAG
>CBAAAH010000223.1:0-5190 GCA_964658865.1 uncultured Granulicella sp. | reverse complement strand
CATCGGCGTGCTGACGTGGGGTGGCCTGCGTGGCGGACTTGCCGTGGCGCTGGCGCTCTCGTTGCCGCGCGGGCAGGGTCTGGAACGCAACCTGTTGCTGGTCGTCACGTTTGTGGTGGTGGTGTTTTCCATCCTGGTGCAGGGACTGACGCTGCCCTTGCTGCTGCGGCCGCTCACGCGCAGCCGAGCCTAAAGCAGACCGGCGCGTGGGATCGAGCCGAGGGTCGGTGTTTCTTCCACGTGCCAGAACTTCTTCTATGTTTCTTCACCGCGCAGAATGTCGATGGATACGTTGCGCATCGGCTAAACGAGCACCGGTCGAGGCCGTAGCGCAGCCAGAAATGCGTCGGCATCGAGCGTGTTGATGACATCGGCAGGCGATAGCCACGCGCGCCGAAGCTGCGTGATGCCGAAGCGCATGCGGTCGAGCTCCGCCGTGGCGTGGGCGTCGGTATTCACGCTGATCCTGCAGCCAAGATCCTTGGCGAGACGCAGGTTCGCGTCGCTCAGGTCGGCGCGTGGCGGCGCGGCGTTGTGCTCCACGGCGACGCCCAGTTCGGCGCAGCGTTTCAGCACGGCGCGCAGGTCGTAGGCATACGCCTCCCGTCTCAGCAGAACGCGGCCGGTGGGGTGGCCGAGGATACGCAGATAAGGGTTCTCGATCGCCCGCAGCAGGCGCTCCGTCATCTCTGCCGCGGGCAGTTGAAAGTGCGAGTGCACGCTGCCGACGACGACGTCCATCTGCGCCAGCGTTTCATCCGCGAGATCCAGATCGCCGGCCTGCAAGATGTCGACTTCGATGCCGGCGAAAACGCGGATGCGGCCCTGCATCTCGGCATCCACGTTGCGGATTGCACGCACATGAGCGTGGGCGCGTTCGTCGTCCAGGCCGCCGGTCATGGCGAGATTTTTTGAGTGATCGGTGATGGCGATGAACTGCAGACCGCGTGCCAGCGCCGCCTCGGCCATCTCGCGGATGGTGTTGGCGCCGTCGGTCGCGACGGTGTGCATGTGGACGTCGCCGCGAATGTCGGCGAGCGTGATCAGGTGCGGCAGCGCACGCTGCTCCGCGGCTTCAATCTCTCCGCAATTCTCGCGCAACTCCGGCGCGATCCAGTCCATGCCGAGCGCGTGATAGATGTCTTCTTCGGTTGCAGCGGCAACGAGGGCATCCTCGCCCGGTTGCGGATCGATGCGTGCCAGGGCGTATTCGCTCAGCGAATAGCCCTTGCGCAGGGCGCGCTGGCGTACCGTCACGTTGTGGTGCTTGCTGCCGGTAAAGTACTGCAGCGCGGCACCGTAGCTGGCGCGTGGCAGTAACCGCACATCCACCTGCAGATGGTTGCGCAGCGTGAAGCTGACCTTGTTCTGGCCGCGCGCGATCAGGGTATCGATCAGCGGCAAAGTCGCCACATGTTCGACGGCAGCGGCCACCACGTCGGGCTCGCAAGCAGGCCCGGTGACCAGTAGATCGAGGTCGCCGACTGTGTCTTTGCCGCGTCGCAGCGAACCCGCGGGCGTAATGGTCTCGATGCCGGGAAATTGAAGGATGAGCGCGGAAATGCGCTCGGCCCACTCGCCCGCGTCGTCGATGCGGAAGCGTCCGGTGTTCCTGCGATGATCCTCGATCCCTTTCAGGATTTTGTCGACCTGCTTCTGGCCGAAGCGCGGCAGCTTTGCCAGATGGCCGGCCTTCGCCGCGGCCTCAAGCTCGTCGATGGTCGACACTTCGAGCGCGCTCCACAGCAGCGCCACGGTCTTCGGTCCCATGCTCGGCAGGCGCAACAGTTCGAGCATGGTGGGCCGATATTTCGTCAGTAGCTCGTCGCGCAGCGGCATGGTCCCGGTCGTCACCAGATCCACGATGTTGGCTGCCATCCCCTTGCCGATCCCGCCGATGGCGGTGAGCTGTTTCGGGTCGTCGACCATACCCGCAAGCGGTTGTGTCTGCTGCTCCACGGCCTCTGCCGCGCGACGATAGCTGCGCACACGAAACGGATCGGCCGCGTCGATCTCCAGCAGCGCCGCGGTCTCATCCAGCAGGCGCGCGAGGGTTACGTTGTCCATGCACTCAAGGGTATCGCGAGCGGCAGAACCCATGCCTCGTTGGAGACATGGGTGGCCGATGTACGCGGCGATTAGTTCAGCAGGATGACCTGATCGGCCTGCGGACCCTTGCTGCCCTGGATCACGTCGAACTCTACCGGGTCGCCTTCCTTCAGGCTTTTATAGCCCTCGGTCTGGATGGAGCTGTAGTGGACGAAGACGTCGGCGGCACCGTCGTCGCGACCCAGAAAGCCATAGCCCTTCGCGTTGTTGAACCACTTTACCGTGCCCTTTAGCTGTGCCACGCGCGATCCCCTTGCACCATCAGTCTGTCGCTCTCCCCCGGGCTGGCCCACGGTTGAGGATGGTGTTAGGTAGACGCGCAACCAGTGGTTTTGGCGTACATGTGGCCCGCGCGCCGGAGCGGCGCCATCGCGCGATTTCATGCGATAAAGTGGCGGCGCAACTTTGTGCCGTCCTTCACTTCAACGCTGCGCTTTTTTTCGGCTCCGGGCCACTGCTTTAGCTTCTGCCGCAGCCAGTCGTCGCCGCTCCGCGTACAGCATGATGCCGATCAGGGTCTTGCCGTCGTGGATTTTGCCTTCCAGGCAAAGCTTCACCATGGTCGATAGCGGCACCAGGTTGACGTCGATCTTTTCGTCTTCTTCAGGCTGCGCCTGGCCGGCGGTAATGCCGGTCGCGAGGTAGATGTCCATGAACTCGCCGACAAAGCCGGGCGAGGCAAAGTAGCGGACCAGCGGCGCCCACTTCTTCGCGCGAAAGCCGGTCTCTTCAATAAGTTCTCGCTTGGCCGCGGGCAGCGGCTTTTCGCCTGGGTCGATGCGGCCGGCTGGCAGTTCCAGCAGATATTCGCGCGCCGCCTGGCGGTACTGCTGCTCCACGACGATTAGAGGGTCTGCCGGGTTGGTCTCCTCATCAACTGCCAGCACCACGACGGAGCCGTTGTGCCGCACCACGTCGCGCGTGGCGTGCACGCCGTTCGGCTCCTGAATCTCTTCGGTGTAGACGGCGAAGATGTGGCCTTGGTAGGCAAGCTCGGCCTTCACGATGGTGGCCTTGCCGCGCCTCGGCTTGGGCAGGCCGATTGGCACGGCGGGCACCTCAACCGAGGTGCCGGGACGGGTTGCCGCGGCTTTGGTGGGCTTACCGGATTTCGTCTGAGCTGCGTCTACAATTCGTTTGGCCATGGCAACACGGTACCAAACTGCATCCATCGGGGCAGCAATGCCATCTCACACGTGTCGCATGAAATCCAGGTAGAAACGGACCCAAGCCGCAGAGCGGACCCATGAGCGTAGCCCAGAGCGATTCCGGCCCCGTGGCCGACTGTTATCCGGTTTCGGTATTACCGCACGTGTCGGCGCTGTTTCAGGCGTTTACCGACATGCGCACGGCTCCCGCCGACGCCTCGGTATGGCGCTTTTACGCGGCCAGCCCGTTCGACGATCAATGGAAGCAGGGGACCACGCCGCTGCTGCAGCCGGACCGCAACACGCTGGTGGATGCACTCGAAGCGCAGAACCGCACATGGGGTGCCGGTGAGGCAACGTTTGCCCACCTGGCCTCGTTGCGTAACGGTGCGCGTGCCGTGGTGACCGGTCAGCAGGTGGGCCTGTTCGGCGGCCCGCTGCTGACGCTTATGAAAGCCGCGGCGGTGGTGCGCAAGGCAAAGGTGGCGAGTGAGGCGGGTGTGCCGCACATTCCCATCTTCTGGATGGCCACCGAAGATCATGACCTGGATGAGGTGAACCAAGCGACGTTTGTGACGAAGTCCGGTACGGAGACGCTGCTTTCTGAATTTCCCGGGCACCGTTCGCAGGAGGTTGGCGGCCTGTTGCTGGGGGATGCGATTCTGCCGGTGTTGGAGCGGGCGGAAGAGCTGCTGCAGTTTGCGCCCATCTGCGACCTGCTGCGCTCAAGTTATACGCCGCAGGATACGCTCGCGTCGGCGTTTGCAAAGCTGCTGAGCGGCATTTTTCGCGAGCACGGGTTGATCGTGATCGATGCGAATTCGCGGGTGTTTCATGCCATGGGTGCGCCGGTGCTGCGCCATGCCATCGAGCATGCGGATGAGTTGCATGCCTTGCTGGAGCGGAAATCGGCGGATCTGGTCGCTGCCGGATTTCACGCGCAGGTGCTGATTGCAGACAATAGTTCGCTGCTGTTCCTCGTGTCAGACGAGGGGGATCGATTGCCGCTACGCCGTGTTGCCGGATCCGAAGGCGAGCGTACCTGGAAGGCAGGGACGCGGCTCTATACCGATGTCGATCTGCTTGCGATTTTGGATAGCGCGCCCGAGCGGCTGAGCCCGAATGCGCTGCTGCGGCCCGTGTTTCAGGATGCCATTCTGCCGACATCGGCCTACATCGGCGGACCTGCGGAGGTGGCCTACTTCGCGCAGTGCCGGCCCCTATTCGAGAGCATTCTCGGCGTCGTAACGACCGTTTTGCCGCGCCTTTCCGCAACGCTGGTGGAGCCGGCGGTCGCTGCCGTGATGGAACAGCACGGGCTAGACCTGAGCGACGCGCTGCAGCCGGTAGATGCGCTTGCGCAAAAGCTGGGCGCGCGTGCCATGCCGATCGAAGGGAAGCGAAAGATTGCCGCCGCTGGCAACGCGCTGGATGCGGAACTGAACGAGGTTACGGCGTGGATGGAGCGCATGGACGCCAACCTGGGACGCAGCGCGGGTGTAGCGGCCAACAAGATGCGCTATCAGATGAACCGCCTGCGGCGGCTGGCGGCGAACTGGCAGCTTGAAAAAGAGACGCACCTGCGCAAGCACGCGGCCGCCGTCGTGGGCGCACTGTACCCGGACGAACACCCGCAGGAACGGCTGGTTGCCGCCGTGCAACTGCTGGCGAAAAGCATGGTCGATCTGCCATCCTTGCTGGTCGACAACGCCGAACAGGACTGCCCGGGACATCGCGTCTTCACCATTTAAACCCATGGGACACATGGGGCCATCCATGTTGTTGCAGTTCCGATCTGCGGCGTAAAATCGCTTCCATGGCAAAGGCAAAAGCGGCGAAGGCAATCGGGTTTGAGGTCAGTTGTCCGGACTGTGGTGCCGTGTTGCGCATCGATCCGGTGACGCAGACCGTGATCAGCCACACGCCCGCTCCG
>CBAAAH010000222.1:0-5201 GCA_964658865.1 uncultured Granulicella sp. | reverse complement strand
ACGGGTCTCGATGACCTCGGCCATGGTGCGTTCGGCAACCGGCGTCTGATCATGCCGGCGGCTCAATCGCCGAGAACGCCGCGCCGGGACATACTCGCCCGTGGTCTCCAACTCATAACTGTAATGCTCGCAGATGCGATCGTCCGACCAAAGTCGCGCATGGGTGCCGCCGCGTTTACTCATGCGCTGCTGCTGAATGCGATCCATTCCATGCATCATGCGACGCAGATCGCTGTAGTGGTCCGCCCACTCGTTGGTGTCGCCTTCCAAAACCGCACGCATGTCTGCGTACACCGGTTGCGACCACTCATAAAACGTGTGCCACACGTCGTACAACTCCAGGTGCCGCTTCTTCACCAGCAGGCCGAGATGCTCATAGAAATCCAGCACCTCAAACGCAGCAAGCGGTGGATCTTCGCTGTCCAGCGCGAGCAGGTCCTGATTCTCGTTCAGCCGCTCCGTCGCAAGCCGCCGGCGTGCTTCGCGAAACTTCGTGGAGTGAAAGAACGCCAACTGCTTCTCAAGGTTGGTAACGGCGCGATATTGCCGCTCGTGCCGCAATTGCACGCCCGCGTAAAAAATGCCTGCGACGCTGGTCAGCACCAGTAACACCGTCGCCAGTGCCTCCGCCTCGGTCCAGTTCGCGCCCATGTCAGCCCGCTCTCCCCATACAGAGTTTTACCCTGCACATACGATGCGCACACGACCAGCCGAGCCGCAAACACGGCAAGCCGGCTTCCGCTTCGGTCACGCAAAATGGGGCGGTTGCCCATCGCTTCGGCGGGTGCCCATGTCTCGCGCTTGAGACATGGGTTTTCCATCGACGCACCTACTCGGAGAGCACAGCCCCAGTCCGCTTCCGTTGGATGGAACCCGGCTTCGCCAATTCGCGTGAGGCACGCAGGCTCATCCCCTCCGCAAATGCCGTTGCGGTTTCTTCCTCGGACGTGTGTTGATCGTTCGCGCACCAGTACAGCGTGCGCCCCACCAGGTCGCGCCGCAGAATCTTTTCGCCGCACAGGAAGCATGGTTTGCCATGCCGACGGTACACATAGTGTTCTTCCCCACGCGCCGCCGGTTCCGATTTGCTGGGCCGGTCCGCACGTTTCGTGCACACGATACGGCGATCGACCATCCCTGCTTTCAGGAGTGGAATCGAATCCTTCCACATCGCTTGCAGCGCCTTCAGGTCCATGCCCTTGCCAGGCGTGAACGGGTTGACCCGGTGGCGGAAGAGCAACTCCGCGCGATAGATATTGCCAATGCCCGCGATGATGGATTGGTCCATCAGCAACTCCGCAATGGGCTTCTTCGACTTCAGGATCACGTCGTACGCACGCTGTGGATCGTCATGCCCACCCGGCTCATCGGCCAGCGGATCGGGGCCGAGCCGGTCCAGCAGCTTCTGCCACTTGGCCGCGTCGTACACGCTGCAATCCGTCGGCCCACGCAACTCGCACCAGTCCACTTCCTCCGGCGGAAACGGCTGCGTGCCGTCGTCGTGCGCACACGTCAGGTTGTGCGGCTGGCCCTTCTGGCTGCGCGACACCTTACCCGTGCCCGCACGCTGCAGAATGGCTCGCAACGCAACCTTCGGCTCCGGCAGCGGCCCGCAACCCTCGGTAAAATCGCCAAACCGCCCCAGGTGGATGTGCAGAAAAAGCTCATCGCCAAACTCATAGCCCAGGTGCTTGCCCACCGCATGCACCTTCTTCAGCTTCTTGCCATCTACCAGGTGCGCATCGCTGAACCGATGATTCGGCCCCGGCAACACATTCAACTTTCGTCCCACAAACGCCGCCGTATGCCGCGCCGCCCACCGATGAATCTCATTGCCTTCAGGCATGGTCTTCTCCAAACCGTCTTCTCGGTAACTAAAGACCAGCTATAGCCTGATTCATAGCTGCCAGAAAAGCTCTTGTATCCAAATAGAAATTTGGGTAACCGATACGCAAAGCTTCGATAGATTCTGCACTCACCCAAACCACCTGTTGGCTCTCACTACCTTTGAACTGTTTTTCGATTCGCAGATATTCCTCATCGGTCTTCGGAGCGTCCTGCTGTGTGTACCCGATTACAGATGTTGTTTTTGCTTCAGCATCTAACAAAAGTAGAAATGTTCTTGCATTCAGTCGCTGCCCTGAAAGCTGTTCCACGGTGTCTCCCCACCCACTTAATACAGTTTCGACCGCAAGTTCTGTAGCGAGTTTTGAGATTTCGTCCGCGAGTTGCGTCTTCTCGTGAGGAACTCCCGGAATGGGAGTAGTGTCTTCTCGTACCGCAAATGCGTTACCCATCAATGCAAAAAAGTATCTCCATCTCACATCGTCCAAGTTGGCGCGGATTGACTTAATTGGCTGCTTCGTGAAGATACTTGCCGTCTCCACAGCTGTGGCAAATGCATGCTGAAGACGGGATCGAACTTGAACCTCAATCTTAAGACCATTGAATACCTTTAAAGCTTCAGAATCGCTTCGATATTGATAAACAAGATGAACACCACGATAACCATCAGGTTTAGGTCCAGGCGAGTCACCGTCCAAATAATCGTATTTCTTTGCAAGTTTTGCTCTACGTTGTGAATTTTTAGCAGCAGCAGCTTGACAAAGTTCTACAACCCGTCTAACAGATGCAACATCAGCGACGATTGCCCTGCATCCACCAATATCGTGCATTCGAGATAGCTGCATGCCTGACTGCAATCGCAGCTTGTTCTCAATTGCAGGCATTCTTTTTAGTCGCTGAGGAATTACAGCATGAGGATCCACCTGCAACGCACGCTGCCTTACGGCGACCTGTATAGCATTCAGTGGATAGCGATGTGAAGAACGCCAATTATTTATGACTGCGACACTCTCATCGATAAGCTGCAGCTGACGATGCACCGGGAAGCTCTCGATATTTACTAGCATGTTCCCAGCGCGATCAACAGCTGACCTTGGATATAGGGGTACTACCCTCGACATCGTCATTAGTTAATTCCAGATATGCTGCAGCGGCATCGGCTCGATACGCAGAATCGTGTCCGGCCTTGCGCCGTAGAGCTTGCGGGCGAACTCGCGCGCCTGGGCCTCGCTATTGAAAATCGTCTTCTCGTGAAGCTTGCCGGCGACGTACTGTTCGCACTGCCAGATCACTGCATCGGTGTCGTTCATCGTCGCTCTCCGTGTGGCTTTTCTAACGTTCAATCGCTCTTATATAGATGCGAAACCCCTGTAGAAGTTCCGTTTTCAGGGCGAAACGGAGGAGGCCGGAAGCACCCTGATCCTTGCGGGTCAACATACTTCCGGCTCCAACTTAGTGGGACTGCAATCGACTTAGTTCCAAACCGGTCGACTTACTTTACGTCGACATACTCGGCGTCGATTACACCCTCGTCCTTTGGCGACTCGGCGTGAGTGTCGGCCGTGCCTGCCGCGGCAGCATCGCCGTCAGTGGGTGCGGCACCGTTCTTATACATCGCCTCGGCCAACTTGTAGCTCGCCTGCTGCAGCTTCTCATGCGCGGCCTTCAGGTCGGCGGCGCTCGGTGTTCCGGCAAGCGTCGACTTGGCATCGGCAAGCGCGGTTTCAACCGACCCACGCTCCTCGCCGCTTACCTTGTCGCCGTTCTCGCGGAACATCTTATCGACCTGGTAGACCAGCGAGTCCAACTGGTTGCGCGACTCGATCTCGTCGCGCTTCTCCTTGTCCTCACCGGCGTGCGCTTCGGCTTCCTTCGCCATGCGCTCCACCTCGTCTTTGCTCAGGCCGCTCGACGACGTGATCTGGATCTTCTGATCCTTGCCCGTCGCGTTGTCCTTCGCCGTCACGTTCAGAATGCCGTTGGCATCGATGTCGAACGTGACCTCGATCTGCGGTGTGCCACGCGGCGCCGGCGGAATGCCCGCAAGCTTGAACTTGCCCAGCGTGCGGTTCTGCGCGGCCAGCGGGCGCTCACCCTGCAGCACGTGCACCTCAACCTCGGTCTGCGAATCGGCCGCGGTAGAGAACGTCTCCGTCTTCTTCGTCGGGATCGTCGTATTGCGGTTGATCATCGGTGTCGCCACCCCACCCATCGTTTCGATGGAGAGCGTCAGCGGCGTCACGTCCAGCAGCAGCAGGTCCTTCACCTCACCGCCAAGCACGCCACCCTGCACCGCCGCGCCGATGGCCACGACTTCGTCCGGGTTCACGCCCTTGTTCGGCTCCTTGCCGAACAGCTCCTTCACGATCGCCTGGATGCGGGGCATGCGCGTCTGCCCGCCGACGAGCACCACCTCATCGACCTTGCTCGCGTCGATGCCGGCATCCTTCATCGCCAGCTTGCAGGGTCCGACGGACTTCTGCAGCAGGTCCTCCACCAGCGACTCGAACTTCGCGCGCGTCAGTTTCACGACCAGGTGCTTCGGTCCGCTTGCATCCGCCGTAATGAACGGCAGGTTGATCTCGGTCTCCATCGTGGTGGAAAGCTCGATCTTGGCGCGCTCCGCAGCATCCTTCAGGCGCTGCAGGGCCATTTCGTTGCCCTTGCCACGCAGGTCGAGCCCCTCATTCTTGCGGAACTCGTCGATCAGGAAGTCGACCAGCTTCTGGTCCAGGTTGTCGCCGCCCAGGTGCGTGTCGCCGTTGGTCGCCTTCACTTCGATAACGCCGTCGCCAACCTCCAGCACCGACACGTCGAACGTACCGCCGCCGAAGTCGTAGACCACAATCGTCTCGTCCTTCTTCTTGTCCAGGCCATAGGCCAGCGCAGCCGCGGTCGGCTCGTTGACGATGCGCTTCACGTCCAGGCCGGCGATCTTGCCCGCGTCCTTGGTCGCCTGCCGCTGCGCGTCATTGAAATACGCCGGCACGGTGATGACAGCCTCGGTCACGGACTGGCCAAGGTAATCTTCGGCGGCCTTCTTCAACTTCTGCAGGATCATCGCGCTGATCTCAGGCGGGGTGTACTGCTTGCCCTGCGCGTCGATCGCGACATTGTCGCCCTTCGCCTCGACCCTGTACGGCACCATTTTTTGCTCGTCATTTACTTCGTTCGGTCGACGGCCCATGAACCGCTTGATCGAGTAGATCGTGTTTTCGGGGTTGGTGATGGCCTGGCGCTTGGCGACCTGGCCGACGAGCCGCTCGCCGCTCTTGGTAAATGCGACGATGGACGGCGTGGTGCGGCCGCCTTCTTCGTTGGGGATTACCTTGGCCTCTCCGCCTTCCATGACGGCG
>CBAAAH010000221.1:0-5217 GCA_964658865.1 uncultured Granulicella sp. | reverse complement strand
GCTCGAATCCACGGCGATGAGCGCCACCGTCTGGACCGTGCTGGACTACGGCGCGAGTACGATCCTGCGCATTGTGAGCAGCCTGGTCATGACACGGCTGCTGCTGCCGGAGGCGTTTGGCGAGGTCGGCCTGGTCATGACGCTGATCGTCGGGGTAAGCCTGCTGTCGGACCTTGGCCTCGCGCCCAGCGTCATCCAGAACAAACGTGGCGACGACCCCGCATTCCTGAACACAGTGTGGACAATCCAGGCGTTGCGCGGCGTTGCGCTCTGGCTCATCGCCATGCTGCTGGCGTATCCGGCGTCGCTGTTCTACCACGATCCGCACCTGTTGCGCGTGCTGCCCGTGCTTGCGCTCATCACCGTGCTCAACGGCCTGAACGGCACCGGCCTCATCACGCTGTCGCGCCACATGGGCAGAAAACGCCTGTTCCTGCTCGACTTTTCCACGCAGGTGCTGTCCACGGTCATTACCGTCGGCATCGCGTGGAAGTGGCATAACGTCTGGGCGCTGGTGCTGGGGAATGTGGGCAGCAACCTGTACCGCCTGGCCCTGAGCCACACCGGTGCCGTGGTGCCCGGACCGCGCAACCGCTTCCATATCGACCGTGCCGCCGTGAAAGAGATCGTGCACTTCGGCAAGTGGATCTTTCTGGGCACGGCGGCGTTTTTCTTTGCCTCGCAGGCCGACCGCCTGGTGCTGGGGCGGCTCGTCAGCCTGACGACCCTCGGCATCTACGCCATTGCGTTCCAGATCTCGGACGTGCCTCGCGCCGTCATCAGCGCCTTCTCCAACAACATCGGCCTGCCGTTCGCCTCCAAGCTCAACCACCTGCCGATGGAGGAGTTTCGCCGGCGTTTCCTGCGCTACCGCATGTTCGTTCTGCTGGCCGGCGCGGCCCTGCTCAGCACCATGGTCACGTGGGGCGGATGGGTCGTGACACGGGTGTATCCGGCACGCTTTCACGACGCCAGTTGGATGATTCCGCTGCTTGCGCTGGGCCTGTGGCACACGCTGCTGTACAACACTACCGCGCCGGCACTGCTGTCCCGCGGCATTGCCACTTATAACGCGGGCGGCAACGCGCTGTATGCCGGATTCATGCTGCTCGGCATTCCCCTGGCGTTTCACGCCTACGGTCTTCCCGGTGCGGTGGTTGCCATTGCCGCGGGCGACCTGCCGCTCTACGTGATGACCCAGCTCGGTGCCGTGCGAAACGGCATCAAACCGCTGCTGCAGGATCTGTGGATGACCTGCGTGTTTCTTCTCTTGCTGGGCTTGCAGTTCGGCGTCAGGAGGTTGCTGTGAGCCCCACATCGACCATGCCGGAAGTCACCACGATCGCTTGGGAAGATTGTTTTGCGTCATACGTCGGCTTCCCCCATGTCGCACCCGACGATCCTGCGCCGGAGCGCAACACGGTGAAACATGCGACCGTGTCGGTCGACCTTCCCTCCACGGCTCTCCAGGCGTTCTGCGCCGGCAACGGTGTCTCCCTGCACACGCTGCTGCTCAGCGGCTTTCTTGCGTTGCTTTACCGCAGGTCCGAGCAGAGCGATTTTCTGCTTCAGTATTATGACGATGCCTCGGCGGCGCTGTTGCCGCTGCGCATTCCGGTCGACGGCAACAGTACTTTCCAGCACCTGCTTCAGCAGGTAAACCATTGGACGCAGAACGCCGCGGAATACACCGATGCCCTGCTCGCCGCCTTTGTCGCGGGAAATGCGAGCCGGCATTCCAGCGCGGAAGAAGAACAACCACCGATCGTTTTTTTCGGCATGCACGGTGCAGACCTGTCGGTCATGCGGGATGCGCTGCCGGTACTCGGGCTTGCCGGGGAACAACACGGCAAGAACCTGCGGCTGCTCCTGTTCGCCGATACCACGCGGTATCGTCACAGCACGGCGCAGGAGCTGCTGCAGGCGTTTGCGAACCTGTTGCAGTCCGCGATGGTGGCACCGGAAACGCCCCTGGCGGAACTTCGCCTGACTTCTGCCTCGGAAGTGCGGGCTCTGGTGCTCGCCGGCCACACCCTGGACACCGGCGATTTTGAACCGGTACATACCGTCGTGCAACGCTGGGCAGCGGAGCACCCGCATCGCGTTGCAGTGGAGTGTGCCGGCGACCGCGTGACCTATGCGCAACTGGTCGAGCGCGCGGCCGCGATCGCGGAACACATGCTCGCCGCGGGGGTCGAACCGCACAGCCGCATCGCGCTTTGCCTGGAGCGCGGCACCGACATGCCGGCCGTCCTGCTGGCGGTTCTATTGTGCGGCTGCACCTATGTTCCGCTCGATCCCCTGTTTCCGCGCGCGCGCATGGAGGCGGCCGTCGCCGATGCGGGAGCGGCGCTGCTGCTCACTGACGGCACGGGCGATCTGCCCGCGCAACCGGCGCGCCTGCTGCTGGCCACCGTGCCGCAGCGTCCCGCCGCGCCGTTGCCGTGCATCGCGGTAAGCGCCAGCGATCTCGCATACATCATCTACACCTCGGGATCGACCGGCCAGCCGAAGGGCGTAGCCATCAGTCACGGCGCGCTCCGTAGCCTGATGTGCGCCATGCAGCAAACACCCGGCTTTACCGCGGACGACGTCCTGGTCGCCATCACCACGCTCACGTTCGATATATCGGTCGCCGACATGTGGCTACCACTTTTCAGCGGCGCTCGCCTTATGGTGGCCACGCAGGAAGAATCGCGGAATCCGGCCCTTCTGGAAGGCCTGTTGAACCGTAGCGGGGCGACCATGCTGCAGGCGACGCCAGGCCTATGGCGCGCCATGGTGGAGCAGGGCTGGACCACGCACGCGCCCGGTGCCGCACCGGTGCGCGTCCTGTGCGGCGGCGAGAATCTGTCGCGCGACCTGGCAGACCTGCTGCTCAAGCGGGCGCCCGAGGTCTGGAACATGTACGGTCCAACGGAATGCACCGTTTGGGTCTCGGCCACCCGCGTGTTTCCCGCCACATCGCAGCCCGGCATTGCCGCGCTTCTGCCCAACTCCGAATGTTACGTGCTGGACCGCGCGCTGCATCCGGTCCCCGCGGGTTTTACCGGCGAACTGGTAATCGGCGGCGGCAACGTAGGTTCCGGCTACTGGAACCGGCCAGAACTGACGACAGATCGATTCGTACCGAACCCCTTCGACGCCGGCATGCTCTACCGCACAGGAGACCTGGCACAGCTTCGGCCAGAGGGCGGACTTCGCCTGCTGGGCCGCGCAGACTTCCAGGTGAAGGTGCGCGGCTTTCGCATTGAACTGGGTGAGATCGAACACCTGCTTGCCGGTCACCCCGCCGTGCGCGAAGCCGTGGTGGTGCAGCAGAAGCAGCCGGCACCGCCGGGTATGCCCGCCGCAACGCAACTGGTCGCGTTTCTCGACGTCGGGCCGAACCTGCCGGAGGCGGCCTACTCCAGAACGGCGCATGAAGCGGAAGAAGCCCTCCGGCGTTCCGTGCCGAGCTATATGGTGCCGGCCGGCATCGTGGTGCTGCCGGCGCTGCCCCGCCTGTTCAACGGCAAGGTCGATCGGAAAAGCCTGCCGCTGTTGGCACCCGCAGCCGTGTCGGCGGAGACGCCATACGTGCCGCCACGCGACACCCTGGAGCGGCAGATCGCCGCAATCTGGCAGACAACGCTCGGCCTGGACCGCATCAGTATCGATACCAGTTATTTTTCGCTTGGCCTCGACTCATTGACGGCTCTGCGGCTCATTACGCGCATCAACCGAACCTTCGGGACGCAGCTCGGCCTGGCGAACCTGTTCGCCTCAAACTCCATTGCCGCGTTGGCCGGGCTGGTGCGCGATCAACACCGGCCGGGCGTGAGCCGGGCGCTGGTACCGCTGCGCTCCACGGGCACACAGCCACCGCTCTTTCTGTTGCATGGCGTGGGCGGAAACGTGCTGAACTTCTATGGCCTGGCGAGCCGGCTCAATCCGGATCAGCCGGTCTATGCGTTGCAGGCGCAGGCGCTGCTTACCGGGCAGTCGGCGCTTCTGCGACTGGAAGATATGGCCACCTATTACCTTCGAGAGATGCGGACGGTTCAGCCTCACGGTCCCTATCGGCTGCTGGGCTACTCCTTTGGCGGCACGGTGGCGGCAGAGATGGCACGTCAGTTGCACCAAGCCGGCGAAGAAGTCTGCCTGCTTGCCATGCTGGATGCACGCACACGCGCCTTTGAGCAGGCCCACCGCAACACCATGGGAACGACCGGTGCCCTGAAAAACGACCTCGCCCGCCTTGCCGGCAATACCGGTGCACTTTCATGGACCGAACGCGCCCGATACATTGCGCGCAAGCTGCTCACACGCACCGTGCGGTATACCGCTCTTGCTCTGAACAAGCTCCGTGCCCGTCGCCTGCCGTCTTTTTTGAAAGTTGCGTGGGACATCAACCTGATGGCTTTCCAGCAATACCAGCCCAAGCCCGGCCGCGGCAGACTCGTTCTTTTTCGCGCAACCGATCAGGAATTTTCTGAAGGTCCACGCGACCTTGGATGGGCTGCGCTCTTTCCCGAAGGTGTCGACATTCACGAATTTGAGAGCGACCATGAACGGATTTTTTTAGAACCGACATTGCAACTTGTCGCCCAGCAACTGACGGAAGAGCTGCATCGCACCGCCGGACCCGTGCCGGAGGCACGCCCATGAACCCAGGAGAGCTCGCACGCCGCCCCGTGTACATGGTGTTGTCGCCGCGTGCGCTCAGCTACGCAACGCTGGCGTTGCGCACCCTGCTGGCCAACTGCGCCGACAACCTGCACCTGCACCTGGTGACCGACAGCGCCGGCGATCGCACGCAACTGGAAGACACACTGGCAGCGCTTTCTCCCGAGGCACGTCACCGCTGCGAAGTGTTCAGCGAAGACGACCTGGCTGCGCGCGAGGCCGAACGCTTTGCCGGCCTGCCGCACCTGCGCGCCTTTCGCCACGGCCACCCCTGCTGGCGCAAGATCACCGATCCGCTGCTTTTAACGGAGCCGGGCGCGGAGATGATCCTGCTCGACCCGGACCTGTACTTTCCCAACCGCTTTCATTTCGATCCAACCCCCGCCAGCGGCCTGCTGCTGATGTGGCAGCAGCCGAACTGCCTGCTGCCGCCGGAGGTGGTGCGCACCGCGCTGCAACAGGGCATTCCACTCGCACGGCACGCGGACATCGGCGTGGCACACTGGCGCGTGCTTCCCGGTAGCGACACCCTCGCCTGGATGGACGACC
>CBAAAH010000220.1:0-5246 GCA_964658865.1 uncultured Granulicella sp. | reverse complement strand
GTGTCGATCATCCGGTCTACGTCTTCTTCGTACTTATCCATCTCTTCAGCAGCCATCGGGCACTCCAAAACGTACGGGATTCGCGGCGAACTTCGGCGCACCAGACGGCGGGTGCAGACACGTAGCCTGTCGCGGGGTGAAAATATGTCACAAGGCCGGAAAAAGCATGGTGCGGCTCTAAGGTCCGCGGCGCAAGGTTTAACGGCCGTATCAGGACCGAACCATCTGGGCGCACTTCTTCAGCGTTGTATAGAATAGCACACTTTTATAGACGCGAACGGGCGGGAAAAGATGCGTACCGACTCGCCGCAGCACGCGAATGTGCGTAACCTGACGTTCAAACAACGATATTTCGTTTAAGCAGTATTGCTCGGTGTATTCGTCAAAAAGGCACCGTCGGTCGGAACGGCCTGCTGACCGCAGCAAGGGAGCACCATTCGTCATGACGATCGAAAATTTCCGCCTCGTGGTCTTTCGGGCCGTTGCCCACCGGCTAAGTTTCAGTCGTGCTGCAGAAGAACTGCTGCTGACTCAGCCGGCAGTAACGCAGCAAATCAAAGCTCTGGAAGAGGAGTTCGGCGTACCCCTTTTTCATCGCGGCGGCGGTCGCATCGCGCTGACCCCGGCAGGCGTTGCCCTGCTTCCCTTTACCGAGCAGTCGAAGCGGTTGAGCGAACAGGCCTTTGCCGCCGTTGCAAACGTGCACGGCCATCTGGCCGGTGTGCTGAACATCGGCGCGTCGAAGACGATTGCACAGTACCTGTTGCCCGGCCTTATTGCCGAGTTCCTGCGGCGAAACCCACAGGTAAAGGTGACATCACGCAGCGGCAACAGCGACCAGATGCTGCATGCATTGAACATCGGCCAGATTCAACTGGCCCTGGTGGAAGGGCCTGAGCAGCGCACCGATGTGCATCTTGAACCCTTTATGGAAGATCGCATGGTGCTGGTGGTGCCGGCAGGCCACGAACTGGCCGGGCGAACGATCACGCTGGAGGACCTGAAGGCACAGCCGCTGCTGACGCGCGAAGTCGGTTCCGGCTCAAGGCGCATTGTGGAACAGGCGCTGCAGGACGCCGGCCTAAAGCTGAAGGACCTTTGGATGCGTATGGAGTTCGATTCCACCGAAGGCCTGCTGCATGCGGTGGAAGCGGGACTGGGCGTTACCTTTGTGTCGCGCTGGGCGGTCCGCAATCAGCTTGCCCTGCGTACGCTGAAGCTGTCTCGCGTGCAGGGGTTGGTCCTTGCCCGGCAATTTTCTCTGGTGTACCCCACGGGACCGGAACCCGGCGACACGGTGGGAGCGTTTCGCGCCTTTCTGCAGCAGCATGCCGCGGCTATTGCGGAAAGGCGCTCGGCGCAACCCAAGAAGTTGCAATGAGCCATTAAAACTTCTGCTTGGACGCGGCAGACGTGTGGATCGATCGTTGTGGGAGAGGACACAACGCGATGACAACGGCAACACCGGAATACACCCTACTTACCGAGTCGCAACGCGGGTCCGCCCCAGCCGTCACAGCTCAATCCGTCGTTCCCGCTTCCGCCCACCTTGGGCAGACCGGGCCGGGAACGCCGCAAAAACGCTTCGATGCGCGCATGGTGTTCTTTTTAGGTTTGCTGCTTGCCGGCAGCGGCCTGGTCTCACCGCCGGTGGCGTTGGTGGGCGGCATTGCCTTTGGCTTTCTGGTGGTGCATCCGTATCGCAACGAGGCCAGCTCGCTGGCCAAGATTCTGCTGCAGCTTTCGGTGATTCTGCTTGGGTTTGGGCTGGACCTGCATCAGGTAGTGCACGCGGGTAAGTCTGGCTTTGTGTATACGGCAATCAGCATCGGCGCCGCGACCGCGCTGGGTTTGCTGCTGGGCTGCCTGTTGCACGTAGGTGGAAAGGCCAGCTATCTCATCACGCTGGGTACCGCCATCTGTGGGGGTTCGGCGATTGCCGCGATCGCGCCCATCCTGGACGCGAACGAGGAAGAGATTTCCGTCTCGATGGGGACGGTCTTTCTGCTGAACTCCGTCGCGCTGCTGCTGTTTCCGGCAATCGGCTGGCACCTGCACCTGAGTCAAAGCCAGTTCGGCCTATGGGCAGCGCTCGCCATTCACGATACATCGTCTGTGGTGGGTGCCGCGGCCAAGTACGGCAATGGCGCGCTGGCGATCGGTACGACGGTGAAGCTGGCCCGTGCGCTTTGGATCGTACCGGTCTCGTTTGCCACGGCGGCATGGATGGCGAACGCCGCAAAGCGTGAAGGACAGGCTGGACGAGCCTTCAAGGTCAAGGTGCCGTGGTTCATTCTGCTGTTTGTGGTGGCATCGGTTCTGACCACCGATCTACCGCGGTTTATGGGTGCCTACCTCGACCTCAATCGGCTGGGAAAAGCAGGTCTGACGGCCACGCTGTTTCTGATCGGCACCTCCCTCTCGAAAAAAACGCTGCAGACAGTAGGGGTGAGACCCTTTCTGCAGGGCGTGGTGTTGTGGATTGTGGTGGGCGGCATCTCCCTCGCAGCCATTGCCCTGGGTTGGATTTCCATCTGAGCCCAACCGCGGCAACACTCTCCCGCCATCCGTGATACACGTCTGTTAGCCCATGAGCCTTCGCCGCCTTCTTCAAATTCTGCTTACCGGCTTCGTCGGCCAGGGCCTTGCCGTGCTGACGCAGTTGCTGGTGCCACCGTTTTTCTTCAAGTTCTATGGCAGCGGCGTTGAGGTTTATGGCGAATGGACCGCCCTGAGCGCCGCCATCGGCTACCTGGGCACGCTGAACTATGGCGTGCAGACCTACGCGTCGAACCAGATGACGATCCTGTACGGCGGCGGCGATGTGAAGGGTGCGAAGTCCATCCAGGCGAGCGCGTTCCGGCTGCTGCTGCTGTTTGTCGTCGTGTTCGCGGTGGGTGGGCTGGTGGTGTTCGTGCTGCCGGTGGCGGCATGGCTGCGGCTGCGGCATGTGGGCGCGCACGCAGCAGCCGTCACGCTGTACCTGCTCATTCTGCAGATCGGACTGAATATGTTTTTCAGCCTGCTGACGAACAGCTACATGGCCGTGGGCCTGCTGCATCGCGGCAACTACATCGGCAGCGCGCAGCGGTTTGTGATGATCGTGTCGATGGCCGCCGCAATCGCCCTGCGCAGCCCGTTTCCCGTGCTGGCGGCGGTGCAACTCGCGTCCTATGGCGTTTTTCTGGTCTACGCGCTGTTCGACCTGAAGCGTGTCGCGCCGGACCTGGTGCCGAACCTGCGCGAGGGATCGTGGGCGCAGGTGCGCGCGATTCTGAAGCCGAGCGGCCACTTCGGGCTCATCTCCGTCGCCGGATTCCTGACCTGGCAGGGACCGGTTCTGCTCATCCAGCGTGTGCTTGGGCCGGGCGCGGTGGCGGTGTTCGCGCTGGTGCGCGTGGTGTTTCAGATGTCGCGGCAACTGCTCAGCATGGCCAGCACCGTCTTTGCACAGGACATCACGCTCATGGTCGGGCGCAAAGACTTCGCGCAGTTGCGCAAGCTGTACGACCTGTCCGAGCGGTTTGTGCTGTTTCTAATTCCCGTCGTCAGCATCGGCTCGCTGCTGCTGTGCCCGTTCCTGTTCACCATCTGGCTGCACAAGCGGTCCATTTACCAGCCGGAGCTTTGCCTGCTGATGGCGCTGGTGAGTGCCGTGCTTGGCTTGAAGGAACACAAAACGCAGTTCCAGTCGAGCAGCAACAAGCATGAGTCGCTCTCGACGTTCATCCTGATCGGCTATAGCGCCATGCTGCTGGTGGCGATCCCGGTGATGCACCGCTTCGGCATCAGCGGCTTTATCGTCACGTGGCTGGCGTGGGAGATCGTCCAGACCGCCGGCGTGGTGCGGCTGAACACGCAGCTCTTCCCCGACGAGCACCAGTTCGACACGCACCTGCTACAGCGGTTCTGCGTATTCATTGTGCTTGCGTTCGCGGCAGTAACGGTGCCGGCCCTGCGGGAGGCAAGCTGGTCGTTGCCCACGGGCGTTGCCGTTGCGGTAGCAATTTCTGCCGTACTGGCGGTTCTAGGTTACTTCGTCTTTCAACTGGAAGACATTCGCAAGCTGCTGGTGGGGCGCATGCGGCGGGGAAATGCGGCAGCTTAAATTACCCTCAGGTGCGATTCTGCTTCAACGTTGAAGGCGCGGCGCAATCGAACAAGTCAGACCCGGAGTGCAATACTTTAGTCTTCGTCTGCAGGTTGTGTCGCCCACCAGGATGCATCGGCCAGCACGACCGACGTTTCGATCTGACGTTCGGGGACGGTCCAATACTGCCGCAAAAGTCGCGCCTTCGTCTGCGGACCAACCATGCGGAAGCCGTGGCGTTCGTAGAACCGAATGGCCCAGACGGCGTCGGCCCACGCACCCATCAGGACAGGTCGGGTACTGGTGGCGCGCAGGTGAGCCAGCAGACGGCTGCCCACACCCAATCCCTGGCTCGCGGTGCGCACGTAGGCATGGCGAATCAGTGTCACGTCCTGCACCGGCTGAACGCCCATCACGCCCAGAGCCGTCCTGTCGTCGACATCTGCCGCAAACTGCACACCCGCCGCAAGCTCGTGACGCAGGGCTTCTGCCGACATGTAGGGATCGCTCAGGCGGTCTGCGGGGATGACGCCGCGGTAGGCTTCCGCACCGTCGTTGATTGTTGCCAGTATTGTGGCGAAGTCGGCATCCGTGCACGCGCGAATCATTCGGATCTCCCGGAGCGCATAGGATAACGCGACGCAAACAGAAGAGGTTCCAGCTATAGCCGGAACCCCTTGCCTGCACAGGAACGAGCTAATCGCGACGGCTGCGGCCACCCAACAGTTGCAACAGGGCCATAAAGATATTGATCCCGTCCAGATAGATAGACACGGCCATTAGCACGGCAGTGCGGCTGTCGGCGGTGCCTGCGGCGCGAATGCGGGCGAAATCTCCAACCGTTAGCAAGGAGAAGACGCCCAGCGTCAGCCACGCGTAGGTGTCCGGCGTTAAAAAATGCAAGAACATGCTCGCGATGCCGACCAGCACCAGCGCCAGCAGCGCGGCGGTGCCGATGCCCTGCACGCGGCGGTAGTCGATTTGAAACAGGTAGGCCACGCAGCCCAGCGCCGCCATGCCCAGGCCGGTGGTCAGCGCCGCGTTGAATACCACGCCCGCCCCGACGGAGGAGACGTAGCGGTGGATAATGGGCGCAATCTCCCAGCCCATGAAATAGCCCAATCCAAGGAACATACCCAGCGTCATTCCGACGCTG
>CBAAAH010000219.1:0-5290 GCA_964658865.1 uncultured Granulicella sp. | reverse complement strand
GCGGCAGCAACGATGGAGCACGATGCACCTTGTTCCGCGGCCAGTACGATGGAGCCGCTTCGTCGCGGCCTGTATTCTCGGCCTGCTCCTGTGCGGCCTGCGTGCGCAAACTTCAACGGTCAGTCCAGACTCAAACCATGCCGATTTTACCGACGACGCGATCAGGAATAACCTCGTCTTCCAGAGCAAGGCGTACCACACGTCGAAGAAATACCTGCTCGAAACCATGGGCTCCGGCGTTGCGCTCTTCGATTATGACAACGACGGCCTGCTCGACGTTTTCTTTGCGAATGGTGCGCCCATCCCCGATCCCGCGCCGAAGGGCACCGTCCCGCAGAAGTCCTCGCCAGCCGATTACAACCGGCTCTTCCATCAAAAAAAAGATGGCACGTTCGAAGATGTGACGCTTGCGGCCGGCCTGAAAGGCATCGGTTACAGCCTTGGAACTGCCGTGGGCGACTACGATAATGACGGCTTCGAAGACCTGTATGTCACCGGCTACGGCGGCAACCGGCTCTACCACAATAACGGTAACGGCACCTTCACCGACGTTACCCAGAAGTCCGGCACCGGCGGGCAGGGTCTGCCGAACGAGGTGTGGTTCACCTCCGCCGCATGGGTCGATCTCGACAATGACGGCAGGCTCGACCTCGTCGTGCTGCGCTACGTTCAGTGGGACTTCGACGATGTGTGGTGCGGCGAGCACAGGGAAGGGTATCGCGCCTACTGTCACCCGGATATTTTCCCCGTCATCCGGCCCCTGGTCTACCGCAACAACGGTGACGGTACCTTCACTGAAAAAGGCGCGGCGTTCGGGCTGGATAAGGCCGGCAAGGGACTCGGCATCGCTTTGTCGGACTTCGATCGCGATGGCAGGATCGACCTCGCCGTCGCCAATGATTCCATGGCCGAGTTTCTTTACCGCAACAAGGGAAACGGCATGTTTGAAGAGGTGGGCCTGCCGGCGGAGATCGCCGTCAATAGCGATGGCAAGACCTACGCGGGCATGGGGATCGACTTTCAGGACTATGACAACGACGGTCTGCCCGATCTCGTCATTACCAATCTCGCGAACCAGAAGTACGCGCTCTACCGCAATAACGGCGACGGCTCCTTCACCTACGACACCTACGTCTCGGGCCTCGCGCGGATCAGCCAGCTCCACTCCGGCTGGGGCATTCATTTTTTCGACTACGACAACGACGGCCTGAAAGACCTTCTCGTTGCGCAGGGCCACGACCTCGATACGGTCGAATTGAACTTTCCGCAACTGCACTACCGTGAACCGATGTTGCTGGCACGCAACCTGGGCAGCGGCAAATTCGTCGACGTCTCACACGAGGCGGGGGCCGTCTTTCAGCAGCCATGGGTCAGCCGCGGCATGGCCGTGGGCGACCTGGACAACGACGGCCGGCTGGATGCCGTGATCGCGACCAACGACGGCTTGGCGCACCTGCTGCACAATCGCACGGCTTCTGGAAATCACTGGCTGACGCTGCTGCTTGTGGGCCACACGTCCAACCGCGATGCCATCGGTGCCGAGATCAAACTCACGACCGCCACGGGCGCCCAAACCGTCACAGTTTCCACCGCCGGATCGTACCTGTCCAGCAGCGATAAGCGCGCCCATTTCGGGCTTGGCGCCCAAACGACCGCGACGGACATTGAGATTCACTGGCCCAGTGGCATCGTGCAGCACCTGGGGCCGGTAAAAGCGGATCGGCAGTTCAATGTCGACGAACCCAGTTCAGCGGGTAAACCACGGCGGTAAGGGAGGATCGCAAACTCCACCCACTATGCAGACCGAGTCGACACCGCGATTTCTCGCAGTTCGCGCAGAATGCCGGACATGGTCTGCGGTGCCAAGGTCTCATCGCCAAACGCAAAATACACTGCGCGATACATATCGTACACCCGCTCGTACACCGCCGCGTTTTCCGCAATGGGCGTGTACACACGATGCTTTGGGCACATCGCTGCCTGTGCCTCTTCGATCGTTGCAAAAATGCCTGCCGCAAGCTGTGCAAAAATTCCCGAGCCGATACTCGTCGGCGTAGAGTCAGGCACCAGCACCGGCTTGTTCAACACGTCGGCATAAATCTGGTTCAGCTTCGCGTTCTGCTGCGGAATACCGCCGGCGTTGATGACACGCTTGATCGGCACACCGTGTTCCGCCATGCGATTTAGGATAATGCGTGTGTGAAACGCCGTGCCCTCGATGGACGCGACCAGTTCATCCTGCGCCGTATGGAGCAGGTTCCATCCCAGCGTCATGCCGCCCAGCTCGCTCTTCACCAGCACGGTGCGGTCGCCGTTGTCCCACGACAGCCTGAGCAAGCCGGTCTGCCCTGGCCGGTAGGCGTCGATCCCCTGCGAAAGCTGCTTCACGTCCGTTCCGGCGCGTCTCGCGATGGCTTCAAAGATATCGCCCACGGCAGAAAGTCCGGCCTCCACGCCGGTAAACGCTGGATGCACGCTGCCCGGCACCACGCCGCACACGCCCGGCACCAACTCTGTCGCGTGGCCCATGGCGATGATGCACGTTGACGTGCCCACCACGTTCACCACGTCGCCTTCACGGCAGCCCGCGCCGATAGCATCCCAATGCGCGTCAAATGCACCCACCGGCACGGGAATGCCCGCGCGCAGGCCGAGCTTCTCCGCCCATTCCAACGAGAGATTCCCGGCGATATTGTCCGACGTCAGTACCTCACCGGCCATCCTGTCGCGCACGCCGTCCAGCAACGGATCCAGCGACGACAAAAACTCCTGCGACGGGTAGCCGCCCCACCGGGGATTCCACATCCACTTGTGGCCCATGGCACACACACTGCGCTTCACCGCCTGCGGATTGGTGATGCCGCACAGCGTCGCCGCCACCATGTCGCAGTGCTCAAATGCCGACGCAAATTGCTCGCGCTTCTCCGGGTTGTGCCGCAGCCAGTGCAGCAGCTTCGCCCAGCCCCACTCGTGCGAATACACGCCGCCGCACCAGTCGATCGCCTCCACCTGCTGCGCGTTGGCGGCGGCGGTAATGTGCTGCGCCTCTTTCAGCGCGCGGTGGTCGCACCACAGGTAATAGTCGTCCAGCGGCTGCATCCGCTTGTCGACCACGATGACGCTGGATCCCGTCGTGTCCAGGGCAATGGCTTTAACGCTTCCGCCGTCCACACCGGTTTCCCGCAGCGCCTGCCGCATCGCCTGGGCCAGCGCGTCCATGTGCGCCTCGTGGGATTGGGTGGCGAAATCCGGGTCGTCTCGCCTGCGGTTCAATGGGTAGGTTGCAGAAGCCGTTCCCAGCCGGCCGCGCACACTGTCCAGCAGTGTAACCCGGGTGTTCAACGTACCGAAATCCACACCTGCGACGATTCTCATGCGGTTTGAAACACTCCATGTGCGTTCAGGAAAACGCTTTCAGTATAGGCCGCAACATTGCATCCCGGCACGCTTCACTCCGTATCCGGCCGCGTTTGCACCGGTAGGTATGGCCCTTTCGCCGCGACATGCGCGTGCCGCACGATGTGCGGCGTCACCAGCAGCACAAGATTGCCCTTGGTGATGTCGGTCTGCTTGTCGGTGCCATTTTGGAAACCCGGAATTTCGCTCAGACCGGGAATGCCGCTGGCGGCACGCAATTCGCTCTCCGTCACCTGGCTCGCCATCAGCACTGTTTCACCATCCGGAACCGTCAAGTCGGAGGAAAACTGCCGGCTTTGCAGCACGGGAATGCCGTTGAGTGCGGTCCCGCTCAGCGCTGTAATCTTCACCTCCAGGTGCATCGCGATGGTGCCGCCGCGCTGCACATGCGGCTCCGCCTTCAGCACCAGCCCCAGATCTTCATACTGAATCTGCGGAATCACCGAAGAGCTGCTCGCCGTACTTGTGCCCAGATACTGCGCCAGCAGGGCAGCAAGGCCCGTGCCTGTGCTGGTTGTCGATGTCGCGATGTCGCTGTACAGGGAAGTCTGGATCGGATACCGCGTTCCACTTTTCACGGTAGAGCTCGTTCGGTCACCCATGCGCAGTTGAACGTCATCCAGCTCGCGCGCATCGCTCTGCCTCAGTGCGAGGTTCAGTGTCGGCACGCTGCCGGCGGTCAGGCCCGTCTGCGTCAACCCACCGCCAAACAGTAAAAACGTGTTCTTCAGGTTGCTCGTCGTGCTTACTCCCGCCACGAACACCAGGTAAGCCGCGATCTCGACGTTGCTCGTCCCCGCGGGAATGACACCGTTCGAAATCAGCGTGTTGACCAGTGTTTGGTTGGCGGAAACCACGCTACTCGCCTCGCTGGCCACGCTATACGCGCTCAGCGACGACGGCAGCGACACTCCCAGGTTCCGCACCTTCTCGCTCGAGATCGCATACAGCTTCACATCGACCATGACCTCACTGCCCGTGTCCAGCAGGTCAGCGAGAGTCGCGTTCACCACTTCCAGCGTGTCCACAGGTGCGCGCACGGCGATAGCACCGATTTGTGGCTCAAAGCTTACCTGCTTCAGGTCGAACACGCTCTTCACCATGTTTGCGGCATCGGTAATCTGTTCGACGGTAAAGCCGGGCAGGGGAAGGACCTCTTCCACCAGGCGTTCCAGCCTTGCCCGGTTTGCGGCGGTATCGTTCGCCACCAACACCGTGTGCGGGTCCAGCGGCGTGGGAAACGTACCCGCGGCCATGCCGAAGATCTGCATCGCCGTGGCATAGTCCACATCGTCCAGGTCCAGCCGTACCCGCTTCTCCGCCATGTCGGCGTCCAAAGCGGCCGCCAGACCGTAGGCCTGTACCATCTGCCGGGCTACGTCGCGCCGATCCCCCTTCAGGTGGAAGCTGTGCTTTTGGTTGCTTGGCTCCAGTTGCACTGGCCCTGCAAGCGCCACAGGTTGTCGCTGCGATGGCAGATGTACCTGTGCGATCGTCTTCGGTTCCGCTGGGTCATGTTGCAGCACACGTGGGTTTTGTGGATCGATGCCGCGCGCTTGCGCCATCAGCCGGTCGGCACCCGCGGGGTTTGTCGCGCGCATCCGCGCACTCGCCTGCAACAGCTCCGTAATGTGATGTTCCTGCGCAAGTGCCAGGCCTTGCAGGGCCTCACGGCGCGTTGGGTCCAGTGCAACGGACCGGGAGAACGCCTGCTCCGCGTCCGTAAAGCGCCCACGCTCCATTGACTTTGCGCCCTGAAGGTAGAGCTGTTCTGCTTTTTCGCGATCACCCTTGCGGACCGTTGCCGTTACGGATGACGGCAACGCGATGCGCTGCTCGGATAGAGCAGCAGAGGTCTGCGCCGTCGTTCCTA
>CBAAAH010000218.1:228-5310 GCA_964658865.1 uncultured Granulicella sp. | reverse complement strand
CGGTCCGCGCGCGCGGATGGCCGCCATCGCAGTGGCTGCGCTTTGTCCGTTCACAGCGAACTACACGGCCGTTCCGTTAACGGAAGTCTTTACCCTCTTCACCATCGCGCTGTCACTCTGGGCGGCGCAGCGCTGGCGAGACGACCCGCGCCCACGCTGGCTGCTGCTGGTGGCGGCCGCGCTCAGCTACAGCATCCTCTTGCGGCCGGACCAGGGCCTGCTTGCCGCGGCCGTGCTGCCGCTACTTTGGCGCGGGGGAACACGAACCTGGCGACCGGTGCTGGTATGCGCGGTGCTGGTAGTGCTGCCGTTCGTGCCCTGGACCGCACGCAATGCCATAACGTTCCACGTCTTTCAACCGCTGGCACCGCGGCTTGCAAACGACCCGGGAGAAAAAGTGCCGCTCGGTTTTCAACGGTGGTACCGCACATTCGGCGTCGATTTCTCCTCGACCCAGGAATTCTATTGGAAATATCCGGAAGAGCCACTCAGCCCAGCAGACCTGCCCGCGCGCGCATTCGATTCACCCCGCCAGCGAGCAGAGACCGACAACCTGCTGCACGAAGCCGCGGCGTTCAACCGCCTGCAGCCCAGGATCGATGCCCGCTTCGGCGGTTTGGCCGCGCAACGCATCCGCAACAAACCGCTACGGTATTACGTCTGGTTGCCTATGGCGCGCGTGCTGAACATGCTGCTGCACCCGCGCGTGGAAATGCTGCCGATCGCCGAACACTGGTGGCAGCCCGCACAGGAACCCGGCAAAGCGGCGTTCGCGTATGCGTACGGTACGCTGAACCTGGCGCTGCTTCTGGCGGCATGCGCAGCGGTACCCGCGGCATGGCGGCGGGCACCCCACATTACCGCTGCTATCGCCGCGTACACCCTGCTCAGGTGCGTCCTGCTGCTGACACTGGACAACGCGGAGGAACGCTACACGCTGGAATTCGTGCCGCTGTGGATTCTGCTCGCCAGTTCGTGGCGGTCGACCCGATCGGGGCCGGTGCGATAGCAACTTCCTTGTATCGCGCCCGCAGCGCTCAGTCCGGTGCACCATAGCAATAAAAATCTACTTCAACTCCGCTTCAACTTCGACGCCATCCAGAACTGCTGCAGAATGTAGCTATCGGTCATGCCGGCGATATAGTCGGCGACGACGCGCGGCAATCCTTCCGTTTCGCTTTCACGCACGTAGCCTTCCGGTAGTCGGTCCGGCTGCTTCATGTAAAAGTTGAAGAGGGTCGAGACGACGTTTTCCGCCTTGTCATGCTCCGCTTCGAGCGTGGCACAGGTATACAGCGTGTCGTAAAGGTATCGTTTCTCTTCTAAACGCATTGCCTCGAACGTGGGCGAGAAGACGGCCACACGGCCTTCATGGCGGCGCACATCCTCCAGCGTCTGCAAGCCATGAACCGCCACGTTTGCGGCAGTGTTGCGGACGAGGTCGGCGGTGAGTTCGTCCTGCATCCACTGCAGCGCTTCGTGGAACAGGAATTTGCGATCGACTCCTGGATGCCGGCTGCACATTTCGTCGTACGCCCGGCCCATGATGCTGATGTGGCGACAAAGGTGCTCGATCTCCAACAGGCCGGATTCGACGCCGTCATCCAGATCTGCCGTCAGGTAGGCGATCTCGTCCGCAAGGTCGATGACCTGCGCCTCGATCGGCGGACGCAGCCCGAGAAAATACGACGCCAGCTCAGGGTAGTGTGCCTCCGCATAGTCGCGCGAATGCTTCACGATGCCCTCGCGCACACCCAGCGTCAGGTTCAGGCCGCGGTGCGCAGCGTACCAGTTTTCAAAGTGCTCCACGATGCGCAACGCGTGCAGGTTATGGTCGAACCGCATGCCATGCGCCTGCAGGCAGCGATCCAGGGCTCGCTCGCCAGCGTGGCCAAACGGCGGATGGCCGATGTCGTGCACCAGTGCAAGCGCCTCGACCAGTTCCTCGTTCAGTCGCAGCGCGCGCGCCACTTCTCGCGCGATCTGCGCCACCTCAATGGTGTGCGTCAGCCGTGACCGGAAGTGATCGCTCTCGCGGCTGGTGAACACCTGCGTCTTGCCCGCCAGCCGACGAAACGACCGTGCCTGCACGATGCGCTGGCGATCGTATTCAAAGGCGGAAGTTCCGTCTTTCGCACGCTCCGGTGCCAGCCGCAGGGCAAGCGCGCCTTCCTTTTCGCCGAAGACCGCACATGCGCTCAGGTCACCCTCCGCGCCGGCAATGGAAACAGCGGGTTGCGCTGTATCCGCCACTAAGGCGTCACCTTCGGGCCACGCGAGTTCTTCGCCACCTTCACCCGCGCAGAGTCGAGTCGCTTGTGCAGCTTCGTCACGTCCTCCTGGTCGATGTCGGCGGGCAGCGACTTGCCGTATTCCACCACGGCGCGCTCCCACTGCGCAATGGCCGGCTTCAGCTTGCCGTTGCGCTCCATGGCTTGGCCCAGGTGGTCGTGCAGGGTCGGGTCATTTGGGTTGCGATCGACCGCCTTCTGCAATTCGGCCTCTGACGTCTGGTACTGGCCCTGCTTGAAGTATGCCCAGCCCAGTGAATCGAGGTACGCGTAGTTCTGAGGATCGAGCGTGACCGCTTTCTGCAGCAAGGTAACGGCATCCGGCAGCTTGGTACCCCGGTCGGCATACATGTAGCCCAGCGAGTTCAGAGCGGCGGCGTTGTTCGGATCGAGCACCAATACGGCGCGTAAGTCCTTCTCCGCCTCGGCCATGTTGTTTTGCTTGTCGGCAATGCTGGCGCGCAGGAACAGCGGATAGACGCTGTCTTCCGGTTTGGTCGAAAGCGCCTCGGCCTTTTCGATCGCCGCAATCGCCGCAGGGTATCGCTTGAGCCGGAAGTCCATCTGCGCGATCGTCAGGTACACGCCGCGGTCTTCCTTTTTACCGGTAAGCTGCTTGTTCAGCAGGGCAAATCCCTCATCGACCTTCCCGTTATCCAGCAACTGGCCGGCATATAGCGCCTGGATGTCCGCATCGGCCGGCATCGCATCCGCGCCCTGCTTCGCTACCTCCAGCGCTTTCGCCCAGTCGTGCACATCACGATAGGTGTCGATCTCGTCACTGTAGCCGCGTGAGCGCATGTCTCCGCCCAGTGCAATGATCTGTTGATACACACCTGCGGCCTCGGTCGTCTTGCCCTGTTCCCGGTATAGATTGCCCAGCCGTTCCAGGAACAGCGCGCGATTGCTCTTGTCACCATTGGGCGAGCTCGCATCTGCTTTTGCCGGACCGGCCAGAACGGCTTTCAGTACCTGTTCGGCATCCGCGTAACGGCCCAGCGAGTCGTAGATAAGTGCCTCGTTGTAGCTCAATTCCAGCGACTCCGGCACCAGCGCTTTTGCCTTCTTGATCGTCACCAGCGCGGTGTCGTAGTCGCCCTGCCGCCGTTGAATTTCAGAAATGTGAATGTAGCTCTGCGCGTCCTGCGGCTCGGCGAGGACAATCTGCTGAAGCTGCTTCATCGCCGCGTCCAACTGGCCGTCAGCGAGTAGCGCATTCGCCAGACCGCGCTGCGCGTCCAGGTTGTCGCCGTCGTCGTCCAGTGCGCGCTGGTAGGCTGCGGCGGCCTCTTTCGGCTTGTGCAATTGGTCGTACGTTCCACCCAGTGCAAGCTCAATGCGTGCACTCCGATCTTCCGGCGGCACGGCGGAAAGCGTCGTCACCACCCGCTGCAGGTCGCCCTGCTCGGTGTACAGCCGCGCCAGGTTCAGCATCGACTCTTCCGAACCGGCATCCTGGGCCTGCGCCGCCTTGAACTGCGCCTCGGCCTTGGCGGAATCATGATTCAATTCGTACAACTGCCCCAGCAACAGGTGGTCCTCAGTGCTGTTCGGCTCCAGCCGTACCAGCGTTTCGTACTCTGTGGTGGCCAGGCCCAGCATCTGCGCCTGCTGGCCGTTCTGCATGTCGCCCAGCGAACGGAAGTAGATGCGACCCAGCAGACGGTGCGCTTCCACGTCGTCCGGCGACTTCTTCGTCTGGTCCTGCGCTACCTGTACCGCCTCGCGGATGCGCCCAACGCGAAAATAGAGGTCGGCCAAGCCATCCTGCAGCATGGTAGAGTTCGGGTCGGCGCTGAGTGCCAGCTTGTACTGCTCGATCGCCTGTGTCGCATAGTCGGACCGGCCCTGCGTCGTTGCCAGGTCCTCATAGATGTGCGCAAGGCCGTAGTGATAGTAGGCAGCGGAACGGCCTGCAGATTCGGCGGGAATCGGCACCGTCGTCGCGACGGGTGGCGTTGGGGTATCTCTTTTCTGCGCAAAACCAGCCATCGAAGAAAGCGCAAGACTCGCAACCAGCGCGGCGCGCCGAAGCCGGAAACGTGGCGTCATGCGCACGCAGGCATGAGCAAGGGGAGACCGTGCAAAAGGGCGGTACGAGGCAGAGCAGCGCAAATCGTTCATCACTCGGGTCTCTCTCCCGCGTCCGCAGATCGCCGACTCCGCGTGCACCTGCCGCAACTCTTGCCGCAGCCCGCCGCTTCGCCCAGACGCCCTCGCACACGCGTGTGTTCCAGATTAGACGAAAGACACCGCCTGGAGTTGCGTCGGTACCGCGGCGGGTTCTAACCGTGACGAAAATGCCGCATCCCGGTAAACACCATCGCCACACCCAGGCGGTCTGCCGCCGCAATCACCTCGGCGTCGCGCACACTGCCGCCGGGTTGGATGACCGCCGTCGCACCCGCCTGCGCAACGACTTCCAGGCCGTCGGCGAAGGGAAAAAAGGCGTCCGAAGCCGCGACCGTTCCAGCCATGGGCAACGCGGCTTTCATTGCGCCGAAACGTGCTGCATCTACCCGGCTCATCTGCCCGGCACCGATGCCGACCGTCTGGCCGTGACCGCCGTCCGTGCGCGCGTAGACGATAGCGTTCGATTTCACGTGCTTGCAGATGGTCCAGGCAAATCGCAGCGCGCGCATCTCCGCCTCACTGGGCTGCCGCGCGGAAACCACCTTCAGATCTGCCTCCACCAAGCCGCCCGTATCCGCATCCTGCACCAGCATGCCACCGCTCACCTGCTTCAGCAGCCGCTTCGGCGCGGCGGACGAAATCTGCAGCAAACGCAAGT
>CBAAAH010000218.1:0-218 GCA_964658865.1 uncultured Granulicella sp. | reverse complement strand
TTCTTTGCGGCAAACCGCTCCAGCGCCTCCGGCGTAAACGACGGCGCAACGATCGCCTCGACGAACAGCTTCGCAATCACCTCCGCCGCCGAAGCATCCACCACGCGGTTCACGCCGATGACGCCACCAAACGCAGACACCGGGTCGGCCTCCAACGCACGCTCATACGCCTGCAACACAGTCTCGCCGGTCGCCGCGCCGCACGGATTCGTGTGCTT
>CBAAAH010000217.1:0-5317 GCA_964658865.1 uncultured Granulicella sp. | reverse complement strand
CGGACCCGCAATTGCGCAAGGAATACGTCGTCATCAGCGCACACTTGGACCACCTGGGCATCGGCCGCGAGATCAACGGCGATAGGCTGTACAACGGCGCAATGGACAACGCCAGCGGCATTGCAAGCTTGCTGGAGGCGGCAAAGCTCATGGCCGCCCAGCCGCATCCGAAGCGTTCCGTGCTGTTTCTCGCGCTGATGGGCGAGGAGCTTGGCGAATTGGGATCGCAGTACTTTGCCACAAAGCCGACGGTTCCGAAGCAGCAGATCGTCGCCGACCTGAACATAGATATGTTTCTGCCGCTGTTTCCCCTGCGCTTCCTCGAGGTGCAGGGACTGGGCGAATCGACGCTGGGCAACGATGCACGCGCGGTGTGCCAGTTGAACGACGTGGAAGTTCAGTTCGACAAGCAGCCGGACGAGAACCGCTTCGTCCGCTCGGACCAGGTGAATTTCATAAAGCAGGGCATTCCGGCGCTGGCATTCAAGTTCGGCTGGGTGCCGGATTCACCGGAGCAGGCAACGTTTAACGAGTGGGTCAGAACGCGTTACCACAAGCCCAGCGATGACCTAAACCAGCCGGTGGACAAGATTGCCGCAGCCCAGTTCACCAACCTGCTGGCGCAGCTTGCAACACGCGTGGCCAACGCCGCCTCGCGACCGGCGTGGTACCCGGAAAGCTCGTTTGCCGGCGCGAACATCGCCGCGGAAAAGTAAGGCTGGCGTACTCTTAACGCAGGAGATCTTCCATGGCGACGCAACCCGCGCTCATGCCCATCGAGCAATACCTCCGCACCAGCTATAGCCCCGATGTGGATTTTGTCGACGGGGTAATCGAGGAGAGAAACTTGGGTGAATTCGATCATGCAAGACTGCAACTGTTACTGGCCGCCATTATTGCCGCGCATGAGGCTGAATGGGCTGTGATCGGCGTGGTAGAGCAGCGTATTCGTGTGGCGCAAGGGCGAGTTCGCATCTGCGATGTCTCCATGTTGAGGGAGAAAGCGCCGCGCGAGCCCGTAACAGAAACACCTCCGTTCATCTGCATTGAAGTCATGTCGCCGGAAGATCGCCTCAGCCGTGCGAAACTCGTTTTGAGAGATTACTTCAACATGGGAGTGGAAAACATCTGGCTGATCGATCCTCAGCGCCGCGCCTGGTACACCTTCGACGCGAACGGACTGCATGAGCAAAGCAGCCCACTAACCGTTCCGAACACGCCCATTTGCGTGGACATTGAAGCCTTGTTTGCACGCCTGGATTAATCCACATTTATGACCGAAGAGACCCAGACCTACGAAATACCTCAGCCCGCCGCAACCATGCCCAAGGTGAAGGTTGCCGTGCTCGGCACCGGCAAAATGGGCGGCATCCTGCTGCAGGCTTTCTTGAAGAACAACCTGCTGCACCCGGAGCAGATCGTTGCCACGGTCGCACACCCAGAGCGCGCAACAGCACTTTCAACGCAGTACGGCGTGCATGTGTCGACGGATAACCTGGAAGCCGCACGCGAAGCCGACGTGATTTTGCTCGGTGTCAAGCCGCTGCAGGTTCCGGTGTTGATTGAGCAGATTCGGCCCGCGCTGACGAAGAATAAGCTGATTGTCTCATTTGCGGCATCGGTCAAAACGTCGTCCATTGAAGACGTCGCCGGGCTGCAAATGGGTGTCATCCGCGCCATGCCGAATACACCTTCCATGCTGGCGGCCGGCATTACCGCGCTGTGCGGCGGCAGGTATGTCACGGAAGACCAGCTTGCCATGGCGCAGCGCATTTTCGGTACGGTCGGCCGCACCGTCATTGTGGATGAGAAGCACATGGACGCCGTCACCGGCCTCTCCGGCAGCGGTCCCGCGTTCATCTACATCATCATCGAGGCGCTTGCCGAAGCCGGTGTGAACGTCGGCCTGCCGCGCGATATCGCAACGCAGCTAGCCGCACAGACCACCTACGGCTCGGCGCGCATGGTGCTGGAAACCGGCTACCACCCCGCGCTGCTGAAGGATGCCGTCACCACGCCCGCCGGGTGCACGGTCGACGGCATTTTGGAACTGGAAAAGGGTGGCCTACGCGTGACGCTCATCAAGGCCGTGAAGCGTGCGACACAACGGGCAAAGGAACTGGCGGCAGGTTAGGACATGGCGACGCAAACCGCACTCGCTCCGCTCCGCACACATCGCCGGATAGGTGTGTACCGCTGGGCGTGGGCAACGCTCGCATTTTTTGTGATCGTTGTGCTGGAAGGTGCGATCGTGCGCACCACATCTTCCGGTGGCGGCTGCGGCGCGCACTGGCCGCTATGCAACGGCGAAATTCTGCCACACCATCCGAAGCTCGCCACCCTCATCGAATTCACTCACAGATCGCTCACCGGCGTCAGCACCGCAATGTTTGCCCTGCTCGTCGGTTGGACGTTCTATGCCACGCCGAAGCGGCACCCCGCGCGACGCACGGCCGTAGCCGCGGGCCTGCTTTTATTGAGTGAAGCTGCGCTCGGCGCCGTGCTTGTGCTGAAGCATATGGTGGAAAACAACACTTCAGGCCTGCGCGTGGTGATGCAGTCCGTGCACTTTACCAATACGCTGTTACTGCTGGGTGCGACGGCGGCGACGGCGGTATTGCTGCGTCCATCGCTGCAGACGGTCACACACGACACGGGCGTTCGCCGCGCTTCGCTGATCGCTCTGCTTGCGACGATCCTTACCGGTGCGACCGGGTCCCTCGCGGCGCTGGCAGACACCCTGTTTCCCTCGCCTGATCTACGCACGGCATTGGCGGCAGATTTCGCTGCGCATTCACCCCTGCTGATCCGAATGCGCTGGATGCATCCAGCAGCCTCGTTCTTGGCAATTCTAGCAACGCTGGCTTTGATTGCGGCTCTGCGGCGGTGTGGCGCACGTCGAAGCGCAAACCTACTAGCATTAAACCTGGTGTTGCAACTTGTGATCGGGGTTGGGGATGTGCTGCTGCTTGCGCCCACCTGGATTCAGATGCTGCATCTATTCAGCGCTGACATCTTCTGGATTTCCCTCGTGGTAATCGCAACGCCACTCTTCCGAGCAAAACTGAGGCCGGACTCAACGAGCTGAACCCAATGGAATGGAAAAGCAAAGGCACAACTTTTCAGGGTTGCGCCTTTGCCACGTGCGGACGCAGACTATTTCGGATCGTGTGGGGTGGTCGTCGAGCTCTTATCGCCTACGATCTTCTTACCGATCTTTTTGGTGTCGCGTGCAGTCACATCGGCGGCTTTCTCGGTGCCATGCTTCGTCGCATCGTACGCTTTCACCGTGCCGTGCTCCGTGTCTTTGGTCGCGACCTTCGTCGTGTGGGCGGTTTTGTGATAGGCCTTTTTAGTCCCGTGCTTGGTGGCGTCGTAACCCTTTTCCGTGCCTTCCTTGGTTTTGTCGTAACCCTTTTCGGTGCCCTTGGCTACCGCGTGGCCCGTATCCTTGGTGGCAGCGGCAGTTTCGTGGCCCGCCTTCTTCGTGTCCTGCGTCGCGGTCTGTGCAAACGCCGTGCTTGCGGCCAGCGTCGCGGCGAACATGCCTACTGCAATCCTGTTCATCGTCGTCGTTCCCCTTTACCTGCTAAGTATGCCAGATAGATGGTGCAGACCCACTTTCCGGTTGCGCGTTGCGCATGCAAAGCAGCCAAAGTACAACGGCATCCGTAGACGATTCCTGTTCAATGTCTGCCCTGTAACATAACTGCGCTACCCTGAGAAGAATGGCGACGCGCAAGTCTACTCAAGCACGGCAGCACAAACCCGAGCACCTCTTCTTCAATCGCGATGAAAGCTGGCTGCGCTTTAACGGGCGCGTGCTAGAAGAAGCGCAGGACCCGACGAATCCGCTGCTGGAGCGGCTGCGCTTTCTCGCCATCACGGCCTCAAACCTGGACGAGTTTACCGAGGTGCGCGTGGCGACCATTCTGCAGCGCATCGAGGACGGCTTTGCCGTCGCAACCGATGAGGACGACGACGGGCTGAGCGAGCAGGACCGGCTGAACCGGCTGGCGGACAGCCTGCACGCCTATAGTCACGCCCAGTACGACTGCTGGACGCGGCAACTGCAACCCGCGCTCCGTGCGGAGAACATTCACCTGCTGCGCTGGGACAAGCTGGACGACGCGAGACGCAAATTCGCTGAGAACTTTTACCAGCGCGAGATCGACCCATTGCTGACGCCGGTCACCATCGATCCCAGCCACCCGTTTCCGCGCGTGCTGAACAAGGCGCTATGCCTGGCGCTGCTCCTGAGACGCAAACGCGGCAACACGACGGTACTTGGCGTCGTAAACATTCCGCGGTCGCTACCACGCATGATCCCCATGCCTGCACCCGCCGGCGAATACCACTTCTTACCGCTGCAGGAGCTGGTGGAAGCGCACGCGGAACGCTTGTTTCCCGGCTACACCATTATCGGATGCGCGCCCTTTCGCGTGACGCGCAACAGCAACCTGTACCTGCAGGAGGAGGAATCACGCTCACTGCTGGAAAGTGTGCGCGAAGAACTGCATAACCGCCGCAAGGGCGATGTCGTCCGGCTGGAGATTGAGGCCGGCGCCGACGAGAGCATGCTGGAGCAACTGCGCATCTACTTCGACCTGGATCGCTGGCAGGTGTACCGCACCGATGGACAGGTCAATCTTGCGCGCATCGCCGACCTGTACGGCGCCATTGATCGGCCAACCCTGAAGTTCGCCAAGTTCAGCGGTCGTGAAGTGCAACTGGACCGGGACGCAACCGGCAAACCGCAAAGTATTTTTGAAACGCTGCGCCAACGCGACGTGCTGATGCACCACCCATTCGACTCCTACAGCGCCGTCGAGCGGTTTATGGAAGCCGCCGCGCACGATCCGCAGGTCGTCAGCATCAAGCAGACACTGTATCGCACTTCCTCCGATTCCCCGCTCTTCCGCGCGCTGCTGGAAGCCGCACCGACCACCGATGTCACCGTGGTGGTTGAGCTGATGGCGCGCTTCGACGAGGACTCCAATATTCGCTGGGCGCGCACGCTGGAGGACGCGGGCGTGCAGGTGTTTCACGGCATCGTCGGCAAGAAAACCCATGCCAAACTGGCGCTGCTGATACGCCGAGATACCGACGGCATCACCCGCCGGTACGCGCACCTCGGCACCGGCAACTACAACTCCGTGACGGCGCGATTCTACACCGACATCAGCCTGCTCACGGCGAATCCAGAGATCACAAGCGCTGTGCAGCGTGTCTTCAACTTTCTGACTGCTCAGACCGAGCAGCCCAGCTATGATCCTCTGCTGGTCGCGCCGCTGACCCTCGCACAGGGCATTCTGGA
>CBAAAH010000216.1:0-5318 GCA_964658865.1 uncultured Granulicella sp. | reverse complement strand
TGCTCTTCAGCGCCTTCGGCGGTTCCATGTTGATGGGCTGATTGGAGCGGTGTGCTTCCACGGCGTCGGCGATCGCATATTTCAACGGCTCGATGCCTTCGCCGGTCACCGCGCTGATCGCATAGAACGGCAGCTTGCGTCGCTTGGCAAGCGCCATCAGCTTTTTCAGCTTTTCCGGGTTGGCCGCGTCGATCTTGGTCGCGACGACGATCACCGGCTTGTCTTCCAGGCCGTGGCCGAAGTCCGTCAGCTCTCCCGCAATCGTCTTGTAATCGTCGACCGTATTGTCGCGACCGCTGTCGTCGGACACGTCGATCAGATGGACAAGAATGCCGGTGCGCTCGATGTGTCGCAGGAACTGGATGCCCAGACCCGCGCCCTGGCTCGCACCTTCGATCAGGCCCGGCATGTCGGCGATCACAAACGAGCGCTCATGCGGAAAGTCGCCGATCTTGACCACGCCCAGGTTCGGCTCCAGCGTGGTGAAGGCATAGTTCGCAATCTTCGGTTTCGCTGCGGAAAGCACCGAAATCAGCGTCGATTTTCCCACGTTCGGATAGCCGACAAGACCCACATCCGCAAGCAGTTTCAGCTCCAGCCGAAAGCGCTTTTCTTCGCCCGGCCGGCCCAGCTCGTGCTCTCGCGGAGCCTGGTGCGTGCTGGTGGCAAAGTGCTGGTTGCCGCGGCCGCCGCGACCGCCGCGCGCAATCACGATCTCCTCGTCCACATGGGCGAAGTCGTGGATCAGCTCACCGGTTTCCTCGTCATACACGACGGTTCCCACGGGCACGGCCAAGGTCAGGTGTTCGCCCTGCGAGCCGCTCATGTTCGAGCCGAGTCCATGCGTCCCACGGTCGCCCTTGTACTCCGGGTTGAAGCGAAAGTGCACGAGCGTGTTGTGGCGCTCGCTCGACCGCATCAGAATGTCGCCACCGTGGCCGCCGTCGCCGCCCGACGGGCCGCCGCGGGGCACGAATTTTTCGCGTCGGAAGGCCATGCAGCCGTTGCCGCCATCGCCGGCCTTCACGCGAATTTTTGCTTCATCGATAAACATAGCGTCTCCCAGTTTACCGCCTGGGTGGTCATCGCGCCTGTTCCGGCGAAGTTTCGCTTGATTTTCCAATACATGTTGCGAGCCTGGAATGGGGGAGCCATAGGCGAATCTGCAACAACAGCGGTATGGCAATCGTTACCGTGTTTACCTGCGATTCACGCGCGCGTGCGACTCTGCTCGCAATGCCCACTCCACATCCGGCCCGGTGCCGAGCATGTGCTTCAGCGTAACTGCATCGCATGTACGTCTGCGGACGGATACGCCATCAAGGGCAGCGGTACCAGATTTCAGGCAGCAGGGCCACTCGCGGCGGCAGACCACGGGGACCGGCGGCAAGCGCTCCACCCATTTTGAGGAGATCCAATGAAGCAGAGCAACATTGCACGCAGCCTGGCGCTCGCGTGCGTCCTGGCGGGCGGCCTTTCCGGCACCGCTTTCGCCCAGTCCGCCGTTGACGGCGCGGTTGGCGGCACGATTCACGACGCAACCGGCGCGAACGTCGCCAACGCTACGGTCAACGTGCGCAACAACGGCACCGGCGCGGAGCAGACCGTCACCGCCGACGGCAGCGGCGAATACCGCGTCATCCATTTGCAGCCCGGCACCTATACCGTCACCGTCACGGGGAGCGGCTTCGGCACGTACAAGTCCACCGCGGTCGTGGTGCAGGTCGGCCTGCTGACCAACGTGGAGCCCGCACTGCAGCCAGGCGGCACCGACCAGGTGGTCGACGTGACCAGTGAACTGCCGTCCATCAACACCACCAGCAACGACTTCGCCAACGTCATCGATCTGCAGATTCTCGGCAACCTGCCCGTTAACAACTTCCGCTGGTCCAGCTACGCAGCCCTTACGCCGGGTGTCGTCAACAACTCCGACGGCTTCGGCCTGCTGAGCTTCCGCGGCCAGTCCGTGCTGCAGAACAACATCACCATCGACGGTGCCGACGACAATCAGGCCTTCTTCGCGGAAGAGCGCGGCCGCACCCGTGCCGGCTACTCCACCGCGCAGAGTGCCGTGCAGGAGTTCCAGGTCAACACGTCCAACTACACCGTCGAATACGGCCGGGCAGTGGGTGGCGTGGTGAACTCCATCACCAAGAGCGGCACCAACGCCTTTCACGGCGATCTCTACTTCTTTGACCGAGACCAGGAGTGGGGCACCAAAAGCCCTACGACGGCGAATACCATCCTCAACCCCACCACTAACACCTTTGTCTCAACCGTCATTAAGCCCAAAGACTGGCGCAAGCAGTACGGCGGCGGCGTTGGTGGACCGGTTATCAAGGATAAGCTGTTCTTCTTTCTGGCGATCGATAAGTACAAGCGCAACTTTCCCGGTAACGGTGTTGCCTCCAGTCCAGCAGCCTTCTTTGCCACCCCGGATGCGGCCCTGCCGACAGGTAAAACGTGTGGCGTAACTACCGGTGCCGCTGCACCCTCCACGCCCGATGCGGGCGTTTGTACCATCAGCACGGCTCTCGGAATCACCTACGCGGCGGCCGCCCCGCGTTACACCAGCGGGCTTAACGATCTCAGCAGCATGTTGGGCTTCGTCCCGCGTACCGGCGATCAGAATATCTTTTTCCCCAAGGTGGATTACCAGATCAACGGCCGCAACCATGCCTCGCTTGAGGTGAACCGTCTTACCTGGGCCTCGCCCGCCGGCATCCAGACACAGGCGGTCAATACTTACGGTGTGCGCTCCTTCGGTGACGATTTCGTCAAGCTCACCTTCGGCGTGGCCAAGCTCGACACCACCCTCACGCAAAACCTGGTCAACGAAATCCGCTACCAGTATGGGCGCGACTTCGAGTACGAGAGTGCCCAGCAGCCCAGCACCGCGTACGAGCAGGCCAACCTGCTGACCAGCCACGGCGGTGCTTACACCAATCCGCTCGGCCTGCCGCCCCAGGTTTCCATTACCAACGGCTTCACTTTCGGCACGCCGACGTTCCTGCAGCGCGCAGCCTATCCCGACGAGCGCCGCTGGCAGGTCGCGGATACCGCGAATTACACGCGAGGCAAGCATAACTTCAAGTTTGGTTTTGATTACCTGCACACCGACGACCTGCTTATAAACCTTCGCACCCAGTACGGGGCCTATAGCTACACCACCATCGGCAGTTATCTCGCTGATCTGTACAGCTCCCAGAGCACCAACCCGGCGCTGTATAACAACGCACACCGGTACTCCAGCTACCAGCAGGCTTTTGGTCCGCAAGGTTTTGAGTTCGTCACGCACGATGTGGGCGTCTTTGCGCAGGACGAGTGGAAGATTGACCCACGCCTGAGCCTCACGCTTGGCGTGCGGTACGACTACGAAGTTCTACCGGGTACCTACGCGAGTGTCCTGAACCCGAATATCGCTGCGACCAAAAACCTGCCGACCGATGAAAACAACATCGCGCCGCGCGTCGGCTTTGCCATCGACCCTTGGAACAACGGCAAGACGTCCATCCGCGGCGGCTTCGGCATGTTCTATGGCCGCACCATCAATTCCACGATTTACGGTGCCCTGACCAGCACCGGAAACCTGGCCCAGGTCAATGGCACACCGGTCAGTCAGGCGACGTTCAACTACACGGCTACCCAATCCGGCGCTCCTAACTTCGGCACCGTTCTGGGCAGCGTGGGGACGGCAGGTGCCGCGCCTGCGGCTGTGTACTTCACGCCGAACTTTCAAAATCCGGCCTCGTACCAATACGACTTTTCCGTGCAGCAGGATTTGGGCTATCACACCACCATGTCCGTCAGCTATCTTGGTGCGCTCGGCCGCAATCTTACCGGCTTCGTTGATCAGAACCTGACGGCACCCAGCACCATCACCTACACCGTTGCCAACACGACCGGTACTGGTCCGCTGGCTGCGGGCACACGCGTCACCTCGCCCTTCTACGGCAAGCTGACGGCCGTGTCTGCCGCCAACCCGTCGGGTGTGGCTGCCACATGCGCTGCCGGCGTCAACGGCCCGAATGTGTATGCCTCCAGCTTCCGCCCGAACGGTTGCTACGGCTCACTCACGGCCATCAGTAGCAATTTAAACTCCAACTACAACGCCCTCGTCGGGCAGTTGAAGCACCAACTCACCAATGGCTTGTCCTTTGAGGTGGATTACACCTGGTCCCACGCCATCGACTACGGTGTGAACGGCACCACGGGAACCACCACCAACTCGCAAAGCGACCCCGCTAACCTGCGGGCAGACTATGGAAATGGCGACAACAACGTGCCCAACCGCCTGGTGGTCTACGCCACGTATGAGACGCCGAAGCATTTTCACGGCGCGCTTGGCTACCTGCTGAACTCGTATCAGATCTCGCCCAACTTCGCCGGTCAGAATGGCTTGCCCTACTCGGCTTCGACCAGCGGCACGCCCACCACCGCACTCACCAGTGCCGGCGTCCAGAGCGGCATCGGTTCCGCCATCAACGCCGCCGGCGGTGCTGCACGCATCCCCGTGCTTGGCCGCAATCGTTTCCAGCAACGTCGCACGCTGGTTGCAGACCTGCGCGTCTCCAAGCGGTTCAACGTGCGGGAGCACAATAGCTTCGAACTCATCCTCGAAAGCTTCAATCTTGCCAATCACCAGAATGTCGTCGCCGTCAACAACACCGCCTATACCATCGGCACCTCGGCCACGGCGGACACGCTTACCTACAACGCGCCGTTTGGCACGCCCACGGCCATTAACAGCAACTACGCTTACAGCACCCGCCAGGTGCAGGTCGGCGGCCGCTTCCACGTCTAATCCAACCCGCATCACCCAACGCGAACGCGGCCGCCCCTGGGTTGCCGCGTTCGCGTTTTTTGAAAGAACCGGGCGCCCCATGTCTCGCGTTAGAGATATGGGTTTTCCCCTCCACATACGCTGTATCGTCCCCATAACGTGCACCCACTTGCACAACATCCCTACTCCCACTACGCTCAAAAGCACAGCCGCACAGCATGTAGACCATCGTGGAATGCTCCAACTTCCTTTCCCCGATTCGTGCAACGACCACGCCCGCTGTTCGCGGCTGCTGTTCCCATGGGTTCAAGCCTCCGCATCCATCTCGCCGCGCTCGCCGCCGCCCTTCTGTGCGCGCCACTGCTGCATGCGCAGGATCTCTCCACCGGCGCACTCGGCGGCACTGCGCTCGACCCGCAGAATCGTCCCATCGTCGGCGCGCGCGTCACCCTTCGCCAGCCCGGTAGCCCAACCCCACGGCAAGCCCTCACCGACGCGCAGGGAGAATTTCTCTTCACCGCCGTCGCTCCCGGCG
>CBAAAH010000215.1:0-5359 GCA_964658865.1 uncultured Granulicella sp. | reverse complement strand
ATGAAGACGTCGAACTGTGGCTGCTGAAGGAACAGGACCCCGAAGCCCAGCGTGTGCTGCGCCACTCCGCCGCGCACGTGATGGCGACGGCGATTACGGAGCTTTTCCCGGAAACGAAGCTCGGCCACGGCCCCGCGACGGACAACGGCTTCTTCTACGATGTGTTGCGCGCCACACCGTTCACGCCGGATGACCTGGTCGCCATCGAAACCCGCATGGCCCAGGTGGTGGAGCGTAACGAACCCTTCCGCCACGAGTACATCGGCCACGAAGAGGCACTGAAGGGCTACGAAGAGCAGCAGGACTTCATGAAGGTTCACTTCGTCAGCAAGTTTACCCAGCCCGGCGAGAACGTCTCGTTCTACCGCAACGGCGACTTCCTCGACTTCTGCCGCGGGCCGCATGTGCCTTCGACCGGCCGCGTGCGCGCCTTCAAGGTCATGAGCATTGCCGGTGCGTACTGGCTGGGCGACGAGAAAAACCCGCAACTGCAGCGCATCTACGGCACCGCCTTCTACACCAAAAAGGAACTGGACGCCCACTTCAAGCACCTGGAAGAGATCAAAGCGCGCGACCACCGCACGCTCGGCAAGCAGCTCGACCTGTTCAGCATCCAGGAAATCGCGGGTTCCGGCCTCATCTTCTGGCACCCCAACGGCGCCATCATCCGCAAGCAGATGGAAGACTGGATGAAGGACGAGTGCCTGCGCCGGGGCTACGACCTGGTCGTCACGCCGCATGTCATGCGCCGCGAACTGTGGAAGATCAGCGGCCACGAGGGCTTCTACGGCGAAAACATGTACGCGCCCATGGAGTTGGACGACGCCGAGTATCGCTTGAAGCCGATGAACTGCCCGGGCCACATCCTCATCTACAAAAACAGCCCCAAGAGCTATCGCGACCTGCCCGTGCGCTACGCCGAACTCGGCAACGTGTATCGTTACGAACGCAGCGGCACCATGCACGGCCTGCTGCGCGTGCGCGGCTTTACGCAGGACGACGCGCACATCTTCTGCACGCCCGGCCAGATTGAAGACGAGATCGTGAGCTGCGTCGAGTTTGCCGAAGAAGTTTTGAACAAGTTCGGCTTCCAGGAGTTCAAGGTCGAACTCAGCACATGGGACGCGGCCAAACCGCAGGACTACACCGGCGCTCCTGAAGACTGGCAAAAGGCGATCGATTCGCTCAAGTCCGCGCTCGGCCGCAAGGGCATTCCCTACCGCGAAATCCCCGGCGAAGCCGCGTTCTACGGCCCCAAGATCGACGTCAAGCTCGTCGACGTGCTGGGACGCCTGTGGCAGCTCAGCACCGTCCAGTTCGACTTCAACCTGCCCGCGCGCTTCGACCTGGAGTACACCGGCGAAGACGGCGAAAAGCATCGCCCCGTCATGGTGCATCGTGCGCTGTTCGGCTCGGTCGAGCGCTTCTTCGGCGTGCTGATCGAGCACTACGCCGGCGCCTTCCCGCTATGGCTCAGCCCGGTCCACATCGGCATTGTGCCCATCAGCGAAAAACACATGGCCTACGCCAACACCGTCAAGCAAATGCTTGAAGCCGCGGGCCTCCGCGTTTCCCTTGACGGCGGCAACGAGCACATGAAGTCAAAGATCAAGGAATTCACCGTCAAGAAGACTCCCTTCATCCTCGTCGTAGGCGAAAAGGAAGCGGAAGCGCAAACCGTCAACATTCGCACCCGCGGCACCGCCGACAACGTCACCACCCCGCTCGCCGACTTCACCGAGCGCGCCAAAACCCTGCTCGACGAAAAGAGCGCAACACTGTAGAAAGAACATGAATTTAAGTCATGGTCGGCTCGAGGAAGCACTGAAGAAAATTCGATACTGCAGCGGGATCGTGCCCTGTTCAGGAAAATATTGTGCGATCGCTGGGCAATCCTTCTATCCGGGTGGAAGTGGGCACCTGGACTCTGGACCGCCCCTAGATGGAGTGATGTATCTCGGGCACAACTTCGACAAAGTACAGGGTTTTGAGCAATCTGTAGCTCGCGGCAGCGAAGAAAACCTGACTTGGCGCAGTATCCGCAGGTCTGTGTTGCCAGTCTTAGATGAACAAAACATTTGGTTCACCAACTATTTCATGGGTCTTCTTGAAAGAGACACCAATGTGGGGTCCGATCCAGCGAACTGCTGGCTTCGAGGAATTTGAACAGGACTGCTGGGAATTTTTTAAGCTGCAACTGGCCGTTCAGCGACCGAAGATTGTTGCAGTGTTAGGAAAAGAAACTGTTCGTGCCTTGTGTGCGCCGAGCCGATTGGCCATCGACGAGTGGAGGATTTTAAAAGATTCATCCCTGAAACCGCTCCGACTCAAACGCCACATCGTTTCGTTCGATGAACCGAGCTTGATAGGAGAATTCCCGTTTGTCGCGGCTTACCACCCCTCCTATGGACGATCGCAGGAGCAGTCGAACTCCATCCAGCAGGATGCGGAATACCTCCGATCATTGATTGAAGTGCGACCATGGTCATAGACTATGGTCATGGCACCCCAGGTCGCAAAGCAGCGGAAACCCTCGACGGCAAAGGCAGGCGCACCGAAGACGGCGTTCCGCTCCGTTGTTGGGCGTACACCCCGCGTAGCAATCATGGCTGACGTTGTCGCCCCCATGCCAGGCTCGGCAGAGTCACCTGTTACCACCATCGCTGCCGGCAAATTCAAAGCGACCTGCCTTGAGTTGTTGGACCGCTCCGCGCAGGGTGAGACCATCACCATCACCAAGCGCGGCAAGGTCGTCGCGCGTCTGATGCCGCCTGAACCTGAGCCAGAAAAGCCGTTTCGTCCACTGCTTGGGCGCATGAAGGGGCTGATTACCATCCACGGCGACATCGTTGGCCCCGATTTTGACGCCTGGAAGATGCGTCGGTGACCGAGCGATTCCTTTTGGACACCCATTACTGGCTGTGGCTCATCAATGAGTCGCCGGTACTGAAGCAAGACGCTCGGCACGATTTGCTCGCCATGCAGTCCACTGCCGCACTGTATGTGTGCGCTTTTTCGGTGTGGGAACTGTCTCTGAAGGAGAGCGTTGGCAAGCTGGAGATTCCCGGTGGTGTCGACCGCTTGCTTCACGAGAGCTTCGACGACAATGCACTCCAGATCGCCCACCTGACGCCGGCCATCCTGGTCGCCTCCAACCGCCTTCCCGGCACGCTCCACGGCGACCCCGCCGACCGTATCCTGGTCGCAACCGCGCGCGACGGCGACTTCACCCTGCTCACCCGCGACAACCTTATCCTGAAATACGCGGCCAAGGGCCACGTACGCGCGCGAAAGCTCTAAAGGCGCGGCAGGTCTATGCTTGATCCAGAGGCATCGAGGCCTCCACCATGGCACCCGTCGCCACCATCTTTCTCTTGATTTTCGCTATCCTCGCCCTCGTCACTATCCTCAAAACCCTCTACACCGTCCGCACCGCGCAGGCCGGCATTGTGGAGCGGTTTGGCAAGTTCAATCGCATTGTGCGGCCTGGCCTGCACCTGCTGATTCCGTTTGCGGAGCGCGTCTTCTTCGTCGACCTTCAGGTAAAGCAGGCCAGCTTCGTGGTGGAAACCAAGACGCGCGACAACGTCTTCGTCCAGATTCCCGTAAGTGTGCAGTACCAGGTGCTGGACGAAAGCATCTTCGACGCGTTCTACAAGCTGTCGGCGCCGCAGAAGCAGATCGAGAGCTTCGTCTTCAACTCCATCCTGGGCCATGTGCCGAAGCTCACGCTGGATGAAACGTTTGAGCAGCAGAGCGGCATCTCCGTCGCCGTCAAGGTCGAGCTCGACCAGATCATGCGCAACTTCGGCTTCAACATCCTGACTGCGCTGGTGACGGACATCATTCCCGACGCGAAGGTGAAGACCGCGATGAACGACATCAACGCGGCGCAGCGCAGCCAGGTGGCGGCCATGGCACGCGGCGAGGCGGACAAGATTCTGAAGGTGAAGCAGGCCGAGGCGGAAGCGGAATCGAAGGCGCTGCAGGGCAAGGGCATCGCTGCGGAACGGCAGGCCATCATCGACGGTCTGCGCGCGTCGATCGAGCATTTTCGCGAGTCGGTTCCGGGCGCGACGGCAGAGGATGTGATGGCGCTCGTCCTGCTTACCCAGTACTTCGACACACTCAAGGACATCGGCATTCGCAGCGGAACCAGCACGCTGTTCCTACCCAACAATCCCGGCGCGGCGAACGATTTTCTGCAGCAGATTCTTGCCGGGCTACGTGGTGGGACGCACCGTGCCTCCGCTCTGGCGAGCCCGGCAACTCATCCGGTTGGTGGTTCCGCCGCATAGCATTGAAGTCGGCCAGCACAGAAGGATTTGTGCTTTGAGGCGATCCCCAACGGTTCATGGCGCTTGCCGCAAGAGCGGTGTCGTTAGGCCGGGGATTGTTGGCCATCAGGGCTGCGCTGGATAGAACCGCATACAGGCCGGAATCTTTCGACCCCGGCCCTTTTCGATTCCGCTTACCCGATGTCTTCGGACCAGTTCTCCAGGTAGTTTTTGAAGTCGGTCATGAACTTGCCCGCATCGGAACCGTCGATGATGCGGTGATCGAAGCCGAGTGTGAAGCGCTGCACCGACCGGACGGCGATCACGTCCCCACCATCCTTGTCCTGCACGACCAGTGCTTCCTTGTTCAGGCCGCCGATGCCTAGGATGGCGACCTGCGGCTGATTGATGACCGGCGTGCCGAACTGCTCACCGAAGATGCCGGAGTTGGTGAGGGTAAAAGTGCCACCGGCAACCTCGTCCGGTGCCAGCTTTTTGGTACGCGCGCGCTCGGCGATGTCGACGATGCCGCGCGCGATGCCCAGAAAGTTCTTCTCTTCCGTTTGCTTGATCACGGGCACGATCAGGCCCCAGTCCAGCGCAACGGCAATGCCGATGTTCACGTTTTTGTTGTAGCGAATGTTGGTGCCTTCGACTGCGGCGTTGACGATAGGGTGTTTACGCAGGGCCGCGATTGTGGCGCGGGTAATGAAGGGCATGTACGTCAGCTTGACGCCGTTGCGCTGCTCGTACTTGTTCTTTTCCTTTTCGCGCAGCTTCACGATGCGCGTCATATCGACTTTGAAGACCGTGTGCACGTGCGCCGAGGTCTGCTTCGACTCGACCATGCGCTTGGCGATGATGGAGCGCATCTTCGACATGGGGACGACTTCGCCGAGAACGGGTGCGGCCTCCGCCGCGGCAACCTTGGGCGCGGTGGTGGCCGGTGCGCTTTGGGCGGTGCTGGCTTCCTGCTTTGCCTGGGATACGGACGTTGCTGGGCCGCTGGTCACCTGCGCGACGGTGTGCGAGGGCGATCCGGGCTGCGACGGTGTCGCCGTCCCGGTCGCCTGGTCGCCGTT
>CBAAAH010000214.1:0-5366 GCA_964658865.1 uncultured Granulicella sp. | reverse complement strand
CTAGCGGTCGACCAGCACTTGGTAGTGCGCATAGTTCGAACCCTTTACCACCAGGCCACCGAACTTGACCACCACGTACTGCGACGCCAGCGAACCGGGCGTGCCCAGTTGGAACACGCGCGGGTTCGGGTCCGTCAGCCAGTGGTACTCGATCAAGTCTTCCGTCACGATGTACGCCGGCAGCACGGCCGAGCCCGAACCGGGCGTGCCGGTGTAGCCCAGCGTCCACTCCGGAATGAGTGGAATGTCGCCGGCCTGGGTCGACAGCATCTTTACCGTAATGCCGCCCTCAATCTCACTGGTGTTCAGCACCACGTTGAACGCGGACTTCATCTCGCGGTCGATCAGGTCCAGCAGCACCGGGTTGGCGTAAATGGCTGTCGGGCGAACGGCGTAGTTACTGTTCGCCACCATCAGCGCAATGGTTGATTTGAAGCCGTCCACAATGCTCTGGCCGGTACCGATTGTGACGGTATTGCCGCCGCCGGCAATCTGCGAACCCGCGCCGTAGTACTGCACGCTGGTCGGCGTGCTCAGGCTGGTGTCCGCACCGTTCCACAGCGCAACGTCGTGGGTGCGCATCACGCCCTCGACGGTGTCGGCCAGGTCCTTCGCCTGCAGATAGGCAAACTGCTTCTGCTGCGCGCCCAGTTCCATGTCGAACAGGTTGTAATTCAACTGCGCGACCAGCGCCTTCAGCGGCACCGAACGTTCCACGCGCGTGGGTGAAACCACCGGTGGAACGATGTTGCGCGGATCGACGAATCCGGCAGCCAGCGAGGGCGAAGGGATACCCGTCTCTTCAAAAAATCGCGATGGATGTCCGGTTGCGGGAACCTGCTTGATGCGCTGGCCGAACACGCCGCGCCGGCGAACGATATCGGTGATCTCCGCGTTGTACTGCGGCACTTCGATCGCGCCCGGTCCGATATAGTCGGCGGCAGCGTGAATATCCTTGAACTGTGCAATCATTCGTTTCTTCTCCCCGTGTGTCCCGTTTCCAGGACGCAATAAAAAAGGCGCAGCCACATGGCCGCGCCCACTCGTTCAACCTCTTCGTTCCACGGCGGCTTCGCTTTGTCATCCCGCGGCGAAGCGGAGGAAGCTGCTTTTTTTCGCAGCGGCAATACGGCTGTTGCTGGAGGCAGTTTTCCGGAACCGCCGAGCGCTGAAGGCGCGACACAAACATTGCGACACCTTCAGCGGAACCGCTTCGCGTCGTGACAACATCCCTACAGCAAACCCGCTCGCATCATGCCGCTCTTCACGGCAATCCGCTGCTCCACGCTTAGGCTTCCCAGCGAAGCATCCAGCGCCGTCGTCCGGTCCTGTTCCGTTTCGCCCTTCGCCAAAGCCGCCAACGAGGCAGAACTTGCGGTCTTGCGGCCCATCGGCGCAGCCTGCGCGCTCACGTTGCGCATGTCCGCCATTGCTGCCTCCAGCGCCCGAATGCGCGCCTCCAGATCGTCGAACCGTGGGTTCTGCGTGCCGTCCGTCGTCTCTTCCACTTCAGCGGCAATCACTGCCGCCACATCCATCTGCTCATCCATCGTCAAGCTGCTCCTCTGTTTCAACCTTGTTGCGCATGGTGCAATACAGTCGGCTAGTCCGGACCGCACGAGGACGACACACACCGCGCCGGCATACGCTTCATCGCAGGCGCCCGATTTTCCCCCGTGCGCGCCCGCGTCGGCAGCCGAACCGCATGCCGCCGAACCGGCCTTCCCGTCGCCGCCATCGCGTCCTTCACAATGCGAAAGCTCGTCGACCGGTAAGCCGCCTTGTCGCGCAGCAGAATCGCCGCTCCGGTAAACGTCACCTTCGACAAGCGCCATTCGCTCGCGCGCATATCTTCTACGTGCGCGTCGGCCAGCTCATAGCTCATGCCCAGCACCTCGTCGCCGTGGGCCTCCATCTCGCGCATCATCTCTGCATAGTCGCGGGCAAACAGGTAGCCCTCCACATGCAGTTCGTTGCCCTCCATGCCGGCCGTCGTCACAATGCCGCACTTCTGCTTCGCGTCATGCCCATCCCAGCCGGCTTTGAAATCCACCGCCATGCCCAGCAGGCTTGGCAGCGCCGCCTCTGCCGCCGCACGGGTCAGCACTACCCGATGTCCCCGCGCGCCGCTCGGGGCCTTATCGCTCGCCACATCCACCAGCGTCAGCACCCCCGCAAACGGCACCCGATTCGGATGCCCCGCTACCGTCGGAAACTCCACCGCCATTGCCTCAAGCCGCAAACGATCCCCCTCTTCTGTTGCTGCATCACCACCCTGGGTGCCCCATGTCTCGCGTTTGAGGCATGGGTTATACGCTCTCGCCGACATTGCGAATTGCTGACGTACCAACTTGCTGCTTCGTCGGCGAACTCGCTGCTCCAGCCAGATCCGCCTCCGCCAACGCAGAGGCCATCGGCCCATACCCGCGCAGCTTACGAACCTCATCCACCGTCAGCACGCCTGCCTTCAGCAACTCAACCTGCACGTTGATCTCGTTGGCCTCGTCCCTCGCTTTCGCGCCGAAGACAAACTCCACATCCTCCAGTCCCAGCGCTTTTTCGAATACGTCCTTCGTCATGTGTTCGGCGATCAGGTTGGCTACCGGCAGCACCGCGGTTTGAAATGCCTGCTCGCTCATCTCCGCCGCGGTCGACTTGTTCACGTCGCCCGACAAGCCTAGGAACATCGGTGGCAGGTCGAACGCATTCGCGATCGTCCGCACCAGAAACTCCTGCCACTGCAGCCGCAGGTCCGAGTCCGTGCCGCCCGCAAACCGCAGCACCTCGGGCTTCGTCTCGCTCGACAGGATCGGTACCTGGCCCGTGCCTTCCACCTCGTCCTGCCACCAGCGAATCAACCGTTCGTGCTCCACGGGAGTCGCCTCATCCAGCCAAAGCGCATACTGCACCACCGCGTTGCTCGCCAGCTTGCCCGCATACCGGTTCGCCTGTAAAAACTGGTGGATCGTGTCGAACGCAACCTCCACCCGGCCCAGGCCGAACGGCGTGTGCGTGCGTGCATTCAGCCGCACATACATCAACTCGCGGTCCAGCAGCGGCTGCAACGCATCCGCGCCGATGCGCCCGGTCTGCTGCAGATAGCGCGGCGCATTCGCATCGCCGGTCCAGCCCTGCTGCATCTGGATCGTCGCGCCATCCACCGGCCACAATCGAACCGGCCGCGCCGGGTCGCCGGTCGGCTCGATCTCCGCCGCGCCAAAGCCTCCCACCAGTACATCTTCCAGCACCTGTTCCAGCACCGTGCGCAGGCTATCCACCGGGTTCGGCGACTCCAGCGAACGCCGCAGCACCCGCAGCAGTTCGGTCGTCTCCTCCGTCGGCACCACATCCTGCCGCAACTGCACCTGCCACTCCATGCTCGCCACACGGTCCTTTACGATGTTCATCGCGCGCCGCACATACGGCAGCTCCGCAAACCGTCGCAGATTTGCCGCCGTCGGCTTGGGCAGTGCATTCACCGCCGCGCCCGGTCTCCACGGTGTCAACACACTTGGCAATCCCTGCGTCTTCCGCATCACCGGCGGCTCCTCCGCCACCGCACGTACCTCGCTGCCAAGAAACCACTCCCGCAGCCGATCTCCCACTCTCATGCGCCCATCCTTTCCTCGCCCGGACCCAGGCATTTCCAGCAAAAAAGAAAGGGCGCAGCCATCGGCCACGCCCACTTCATTTCTAAACAGCAAACCCCACAGCCTTGCGGCAGCGGGGTTGTCATACCCAAGCCAGGCTTAGAGCAACTCCAGTCAGGCGTAATTCTTCCCTTTGAGGTCCAAAGGACCGACAACATAACAGCCTGGGCCATAGGCCTAGGCACATAGCTGATTAGAATCAAGCGCTGAAGGCGCGGACACAAGCTTCGAACGAAACCTTCAGAGAAACCCATCTGGCAGACAAGAGATTCAGTCGACAGGTAGCCGAATAGAAGGGCAACGCAGCCTACGAGTGACTTCGCTCTTGAACAACTTCTACCAGCCGCCAAAGACTTATCTTCAAGGCTGCATCCAAGCGTTCAACCCCGAACGCCTCTCGACAGTTACGCTTCCAGTCATCAGGCGATGCCATCGAACAGTCATGGATGGTCGCTTCATCGGAAATGAAATACGACTCAATGTTCTCCCGTTCGTCTTCTGGCAGCACCTTCTTCAGGAACATGTCGATTTTTGGTCTCATCGCCTCCGTTCGTTCCGAATCGGCAAACACCACCTGCTTCGTCTTGCTCCGCCACCAATCGAGAAGCTTCAAACCCGCAATTCCCGCTTCGCCGTCTCCGCAACCCGGCCCAGATCGGCCACCGTCAGCACCCGAATCTGCGCCTCTTCCATCGTCTCCACGCCAAAGCGATAGCGGTCCGCCGCCTCGCCATCCTCCGCTGCTATCGACCGTAGCGGCTCGACAACGGCAGCCAGATCCAGCACGCCGTTCTCGACCCGTTGCACGCCCTCACGCAGCCGCGCGGCAGAGTACGACAACACCTTCGCCGCTTCCAGGTCGCCGTCCAGCGACACCGCCTGGAACAGGCGAATGACACCGCCGGTACTCGAAATCAAGCCCGGGCGATACCCGCAGTCGATCTTCAGCGGATCGCCCACCCGCGTATACGCCGCCGCCGCGATCCGTTTGCGCATCAGGTCCCACACGCCTGCACGCTCAAACTCCCCACGCATCGACGCCACAATCGAAGCCCGTCCACTTTTCTTCCGCGCAATCTTTTCGCGCATCGGCTCCACGTAAAGCCGCAGCAACTGCTCCATCTCGGCGGGAACGCTCTCCGCCAGCACCCCGCGTACCTCGCTCAACTGCACGCTTGTCGACAGTGATTCCTCGAGCATCGTCATCACCGGTTGCCGTCCCGTGCCGCCATCCCGCAACCGCTCGGCAAGTTCGCCTTCCATGGCTTCCAGCAGCGTCGTATCCGCATCCGGGTCCACGCACCGCACCCGGCTCCAGTCGCGCGTCAGCTTCACCCGCGTCGTTTCCATGCGTCCGGCCTCGCGCAGCATCACGCCAATGTTCACAAACTCGTTCTTCACCGCATCCGGCACATACCGCAGCAGGTAGAACTCGCATTGAATCCGCTCAGGCATCGGCAGTTGAAAGAAGTAAGTGGAAGAAAGTAGAAGTCTTCCCCTTTTGAACTTCCCTTTCTCCTCTACATTAAGTACTTCGCCGTTCGATCTTCAGAAGCCATCGTAGCCGCATGAAACCCCGCCGGTACCGCAATTGTCTTCGCCTTTCCCCAATTCGGGAACGGCACCCGGTCCGAATCGCGAAACGCCACAATCAACTCCCGCACCCGCGACCGTCGCTGTAGTAATGCCTCGACCAATCCTTCCAGCGCCACCGGA
>CBAAAH010000213.1:3064-5403 GCA_964658865.1 uncultured Granulicella sp. | reverse complement strand
CGCCGTGGTGGCCGACCTTGGACCGAAGGTGCGCTACTTCGAACTTGCCCAAAACGCCGGTCCCGCCGCCGCGCGCAACCATGGCATCCTGCAGAGCCGCGGCGAGTGGATTTCGTTTCTGGACGATGACGACCTGATGCTGCCCGACCGGCTTGCGCGGCAGTCCGTCGACCTGGACCCGGCGATACCGCAGCGGATGTCGGTCTGCCGGTTGCTCTATCGGTTTCCCGACGCCGGTGCCCTGCGCGACGATCCCTGGCCCGCCCGGCCCATCGGGCCCGACGAAGATCTGGGCGACTACCTGTTGCTGCGGCCATCGCTGCTGGGCCGTCCCGGTGTGGTCTCGCTGCAGGCGCTCATCGTGCATCGCAGCCTGGCGCTGGGCATTCCCATGCCCACCTACCCGGAGCATGAGGACTGGGCCTGGCTGCTGGAGGTGTGGCACGTCGCGGGCGGGCGCATCCGGTTCTTTTGGGAGCCGCTGGTCGTCTACCGCATCGACACCTCCGCCAAATCGCGCAGCCGCCGGCCCAACTGGTACGACTCGCTCAGCTTCGTGCTCACGTATCGCCACTGGCTATCGGCGCGCGCGTTCACCTCGTTCGTCAGCAGCAAGGTCGCGCTCAAGGCACGCCAGGCCCATGATTGGACCGGCCTGCGCGCCATCTTCTGGCTGCTGCGGAAAAATGGGGGGTCGGTGCGCGATTTCGTCTACTTTTTCGGCATCTGCCTGCTGCCGCTGGGCCTGGTGCAGCGGGTGTGGAAACGTTCGCTGCACCAGGCGCCTGCCGACGCGGATCGTTTGTAGACCCGCCATCACGCCCCACCCGCTTTCGCCGAAGAACACCCTATGGTCCGCCGTTTCGTCCTGATCGCCGTCTTCACGCTGCTCTGCCTTGTCGGCGTGCTGGCGCTGCGGCCGCTGCTGAGCCATCCGGTGCTGGCGAATTTTGATGGACCGGCAACGCCTGACGCGGATCGGCTGGTCACCGGGCCGGTGGTGCCGCGAGCTTTTTACGGTCGGCGTCTTGAACCGCGGGCAGGCGTGCTGCACGGCGCGGGACAGTCGGATCGCGCCTCGTTCGACCGCTACAGCGCTGCGACCGGAACGCACCCCATGCTCTGGATGACGTATGTGGACCTGCGCGACAACCTGACGGTCTACACCGCGCAACTCGCCGCCGACCTCGTCCACTTCGACACGCCGGACGCGCAGGTGGTTCCCCAGATCGGTCTTTCGCTGAACCGCGGTTTGGCCCAGCACCACTACGAGGCGCAGACCTCGACCGGCACCGACGATGCGGCCATCGCCACGTTGTGCGGTGGCCTGCGTGCGCTTGACCGGCCCGTCTTCGTGCGTGTGGGCTACGAGTTCAACGGACCGTGGAACGGCTACCAGCCAGAGGCGTACACCGCCGCATTTCGCCGCATCGCCGCCGCCCTGCACGCGTGCAGTCCGCGCATCGCTCTGGTGTGGAACTGGTCGGCCGATGCCGAGCTCGACCTGCAGGCCGCCGGCTACAGTACTGCGACCGCGGCCCAGCGCAGGCGCGGTTTTTACCCCGGCGACGACGCGGTGGACTGGTGGGCGGTCAACCTGTTCACACCGCAGGGCATCGTGTCGCCGGCGACGGCGGAATTCCTGCAGGCGGCTGCGCAGTCCCGGCACCCGGTCATGATCGGCGAATCCAGCCCGAAGAGCGTGGGCACCATCCGTGCCGATGCGCGCGCGCTGTGGTTCGCGCCCTATTTCGGCCTGCTGCGGGCGAATCCCGGCATCAAGGCGTTCTGCTACATCGACTGGAACTGGGCGGCGTACCCGCAATGGGCAGACTGGGGCGACGCGCGGCTGGAGCAGTCGCCGGGCCTGCTCGGCTGGTATCGCGGCCAGTTGGATGGACTCGACCCGCAGAACGCCACCACACCCGCCGCGACGGCAAAGCTGCTGCATTAACGTTCCCGGAACGGCCCGCACAGCGGTATCTCCGTTGAGACTGAGCAAAAACTTCATGCACGCTTCATGTGCGGTCGGGCATAATCGCGGCCATGGGCTCCCTTCGCACCGTCGCTCGCATCGTCCTCGGCACCCTGGTGTTTGGTTTGTGCGTTGTGCTGCCCTGCATTGCGCAGGGCGCGCCGCAGGCGTCCGACGCATCTACTGTTGCCATGGACAATCCATTCCTCGCGCTGATGTCCAAAGCCGCCGCGCACGCGAAACAGCACGGTGCAAAGATGCCGCTGCTTTCGCCCAACGACCATACCGTGGCGCCTGCGGCGTTCGGCCTGCCGGCAGACCCGGCGATGACCGTCCCCGTGGCGGCCCTGCAAGCGGTGGGCAT
>CBAAAH010000213.1:0-3054 GCA_964658865.1 uncultured Granulicella sp. | reverse complement strand
CGTGGTGCCGTGGACGACCAACGACCCCGAGAAGATGCGCGCCGTGATCCGTACCGGCGTGGACGGCCTGATCAGCGACCGTCCCGACCTGCTGCAGCGGGTGCTGGCGGAGGAGCGCGCCGCACGGCCCAATGACGCGCACCTGAAGAACTTCGTCGTCAGCGCACACCGTGGCGGACGCGGCCTGCGCCCGGAAAATACGCTTCCCAGCTTTGAGTCGGGGCTCGACCAGCTTGCGACGGAGCTCGAAACCGACACCGGCGTGTCGACCGACGGCGTTTCGCTTCTCTGGCACGACCAGTTTTACAACCCGCAAAGCTGCCGCCACACCGACGGCTCGGCCTACACGCTGGCCAACCGCACCTACCTGCGCGACATCGGCTCCACTGATGCGCAGAAGACCTTCATTTGCGACAAGCTGCACTTCGGCACCGACCAGAAAAACGACCTTTCGCTCAGCCCGGTAGCGGTCGCGTTCGCCGCGAAAGAGGCCATGCCCAGCCCCTACGCGCCCACCTACGCGGCACAGCTCTTCCGCTTCACGCGGTTTTACGCGGAGTTCTACACCACCGGCGCCGGGCGCGCCACGCCGCATGCCGCCGAACGCGCCGCCAACGCACGCACCGTGCACTTCAACCTGGAAACGAAGCTCTTTCCCGACGATCTGTCACTCGACGAACTGCGCAACATGGAACCCGGCGTTCCCGACGACATGCTGCCCAACCACACCGTCGGTCCGCAAAAGTTCGTCCGCGCGCTGGCCGGCATCATCGCGCAATACCGCATGGAAGATCGCGCCGCGATTCAGAGCTTCGATTTCCGCACGCTGCAGCTTGTGGAAGAGCAGTTCCCCCGTATCCAGACGTTTTATCTCACGGAGCGCGTGTCCAGCCTGGGCACGCGCATGGTTCCTGCCGGCCTGCGCGCCCACCCCTGAAGCGGATAGGCACCCAGGTATTCGAGTCGATCTGGCTAATTCGATGCGGACCGCAGCCATTGCTGCATCTGCGCGCTGGGCACCACGCCGGCCTGTTGAAAGACCATTGCGCCTTTGTGCAGAACGATAAAATTCGGAATGCCCTGTACGTGGTAGCGGCCGGCAATTTCCGGATATTTTTCTGTATCGACTTTCAGCACAATGGCCTTGCCGGCCATGGCCGTGGCCGTCTTCGCCACCTCTGGCGCGGCACTGCGGCAGGGACCGCACCAGCTCGCCCAAAAGTCCACCAGAACCGGCACCGTCGCATGCCGCAAGACATCGTCGAACAGCGCCGGGTCGGCGTCGATGGGTGCGGACATCGGCGGCAGGTCCGCCTTGCACTGGCCGCACTTTCCCGTGTCCTGCAGATGCGCCGCCGGAATCCGATTCTTTTGCCCACACGCTGAACATGTTCGAATCAACGACATCGCTTCAACCTCTTGCCATTAGGATGCGCGGAACCAGGCAATCACATCGACGCTGAACTCCTGTCTCAAACCGCGAGACGTTGGCCCAACCCGGCGGTTTAGCTGGCTGACGATTCCTGCGGTGCCAGGCCAAGCTCGCGGCGGTCGACCCACGCCGCGGCCAGGATCACCACCAGTGTGACGCTCGTGACGGCGGCGCTGGCGAACCCCAGGCGGCCATAGCCGTAACCGGCCGTCAGCACCAGGCCGCCCAGGCTGGCGCCGATGGCATTGCCCAGGTTGAACGCACCCTGGTTCAGCGTGGACGCCAGATTGGGCGCGCCCTTCGCCTGGTCCACGATGCGCGCCTGCAGTGGTGCACCCGCGGCAAAGTTCACCAGCCCGAACAAGCACACCATGACCACCGCGGGCACCAAGTGGCCCAGCGCAAACGGCAGCAACAGAAAGACGGCCAGCAGCACGCCATAGCCGATCAGCAGCGTGGGAATCTGCCGCCAGTCGCTCATGCGCGCGCCCAGCAGGTTGCCGACCGTAATGGCCACGCCGAACGCCACCAGCACCAGCGTGACGGCGTGCGGAGAAAGCCGGGTCACGGTTTCCAGCATGGGGGTAACGTAGGTCAGCACGCAGAACATGGCCACGCTCGACAGCGTGCTGGTCGCCAGCACCAGTTGCACCGATGGCCGAATCACGGCGCGAAATTCCTGCCGCAGCGCGATGGGCTCGGCGTTTTGCCGCGGCACATACCGCAGCAGCAACGCACCCGCCAGCAGGGCAATGGGAATGAGCGCGAGGAACGCGGAGCGCCAGCCGAACCGCTGGCCCAGCGCCGTGCCCGCCGGCACACCCAGCACGTTGGCCAGCGTCAGGCCGGTAAACATCAGCGCAATGGCGCGTGCCTGCTGGTCCTTCGGCACGCTGTTGGCCGCAACCACGCTGCCGATGCCGAAAAATGCACCGTGCGACAGTGCCGTCAAAACGCGCGCGCCCAGCAGCAATCCGTAACTTGGCGATAGCGCACACAGCGCATTGCCCACAAGGAACATGCCCATGAGAAACAGCAGCGCACGCTTGCGTTCCCACCGCGACACGGCCAGCGCCACCAGCGGCGAGCCAAGCGTCACGCTGAGCGCGTATGCCGTCACCAGCGTTCCCGCCTTGGGGATCGACACGTTAAAGTCGTGCGCCAGGTCGGGCAGCAACCCAAGAATGATGAACTCGGTGGTGCCGATGCCGAAGGCGCACACCCCCAGCGCGAGCAGCGATTTACGCATGGGCACGTTGCCGGTATGGGATGCAACGACGGAGGCGCAGCGGAGCGTTCATCTCCCCATTGTCGCGCATCTTGCGGAGAAGTCGGCGGCGGTCGCGTCCTGTCGCTGCCTCACCGCATCTCATCGCAGGGTAGAAGGCGTTTGCGTCAGCGCAGGCGCCTCCACGAAAGGAACATCACCATGGCTATTGAGAACAAGGGAAACGCCCAGTGGAACGGTGGATTGAAAGACGGCAACGGCACGGTCAGCACCGGTACCGGTGCCGTGTCGAACCAGCCCTACACCTTCGCTTCGCGTTTTGAGCACGGCAAGGGAACCAATCCGGAGGAACTGATCGCCGCGGCGCACGCCGGCTGCTACAGCATGGCGCTTT
>CBAAAH010000212.1:0-5404 GCA_964658865.1 uncultured Granulicella sp. | reverse complement strand
GTCACCTGGTCGTCGCCCCTGGCGGTGGAAGGCGGCGCAAACCCGGTGGTGGTGCTGTTGCCGCCGTGCTTCACCACGTTGGTGGCGTTGGCGATGAACTTGAGCAGGTCGAGCGCGATGTCCTGGGGCAGGCGAGCGGCGGTGGCGGCGGTCGGGTTTTCCATGCGAATGTTTCCTCACCGATGAGGATAGCAGCGGTGCTGCGTGCCTGCACCACCGCTGCGATCGCGTTTACTTCGATGTCACGGTCCGCATGTCGGTGGTGGTGGCAACTTCTTCCCGCAGGGCTTTGCCGGGGGCCCACTTTGGCGCGGTAAACGTCATGGCTGCCGTGCGGTCGGCTGCGTCGCCACGGTGGCGCGGGTGAAGGCGAAACCACGGCCGACCTGGCAAAATCGCTACGGCTGAGCGAGGGCACCGTGCGCAACTACCTGTCGGAAGCGATCTCGAAACTGGGCGCGGCCAACCGCATCGAGGCGGCACGCACGGCACGCGCGAAAGGCTGGCTGTAAGGCAGAAGCTAGCGCGCGGCGGGGACCAGTTTGCGCCGCTCCGTCTCAAGAAACGTGTAGCGGATGCGGTGGATTACCGTAATGGTGCTGAGCACGGCGAGCACCCAAAGCGCGGGCGCCATGGTGTCGAAGCGGTTGCCCAGCGCGCCCAGGATGACCAGAACGATGCGCTCCGGCCGCTCCATGAACCCGACCTTGCACGAGCCGATCAGCGCCTCTGCACGGGCGCGCGTGTAGCTCACCATGAGCGACGCCGTCATGACGAACGCCACCAGAACCACGTACACAAAGCGGTTGCCGCGCGCATAGTACACCAGCAGGCCGAAGAAGATCGCCACATCGCTATAGCGGTCGATCACCGAATCGAAAAATGCACCGAAAACGGAAACCTGGTTCGTCTGGCGTGCCACGCGGCCGTCCACCATGTCGAACAGGCCGGCACCGATGAGGATCAAGCCGGCATACAGAAACATGCGGTCGGCGTTGGACCCGCGCGCGTAGCCGAAAAAGAATGCGGCGACGATGTTGATGACCAGGCCGATAAACGTAAGCGTATTCGGCGAAATCTTCGACAGCGCAAGGCCGTTGACGATCTTTTGCAGCAGCCATCCACTGCCATTTCCAAATGCGCGCGTCCAGGTCATGTGTGCTCGAACCAGTGTAGCGCGGCGGCGGGTTCGCCCGTTTTGCTCATGGCGTGGGTGCGGCGCGGTCTGCGAAGATAGGCTCACCATGCAGCCACCCGACACCGCCCGGCGCGGCAAAGAGACGCGACGGCTCAAGCTGCTGATTGCCGCGCTGGCCGTGGCCACCGCGCTGCTGGGTGTGCTGCTGTATCCCACGCTCGGCTTCGCCACGCTGCTGGCACCGTTCGTCTTCTTTGTACTGTGCTGTGCCCTGGTGCTGTCGCTGGACGGCTACGACCTGCACCGGCACAGGACCGCCACGCGACTGCAGGCGGACCGCCGGCGCGAGGCGCAGCGCCATGCCATGCCGCCGCCTGGCAACACACGTACCACCGGCTTTCACGCGGCCGCGCACGAAGCCGCGGCCGAGAGCTTCGCCCGGACGCAGCGCGCCATGACCGACGCGGAGGCACACGGCATTCCTTTTGGTTCTGTCGCTCTGCCGGACGAGGAATTTCTACGCAGGTTCAACGCGGGCGAGCTATGCGCGCAGGAGTTTCGCCATGGCGATCACCTGCGCTTTACCTGGATGATTCTGGAACGGCTCCCCCTGGGCATGGCAGAGGAGTCGATCGCCCAGGCGCTGCGCGGGTTTCTGCGCCGTATCAACGGATCGAGCGCCCAGTTTCACGCGACCCGCACGCATGGCTGGCTTGCCGTGCTGGCATCGCTGCCGCAGCGCACCTTTGCCGAAGCCCTGGCCGCCAACACCGCCGCTCTGCACTGCGGTGCGCTCACGCGATACTGGTCGCAAGCACTGCTCGACAGCCCAGCCGCACGTGCCGCCGCACCACCGCCCGATCTGCAGCCGCTGCCCGCACCCGCCACGCCCCGCACCCGCCGCTACCGTCCCGGCAATACGTCGCTTCCACCCGCGCCGCACGCACCGGTCATGCGCAGCTCAAGTTAGCGACTCGTCTCTTCGCGAGAGCGTGAACAGCCCGTTGCGGGGGCAGCGCCGCCCGTGACCGGGCAAATATCCAGGAACCCACCTGCGGACCGGTTTCCCTTGCCGTCTTTGATCGCGTCATGCTGCAGCCGTACCGCCACCTGCCCCGTTATAGAGGCCATCCTCGATCTGCACCCCTCTCGCCCTCCACCGCATCCCAAAACTCATGCCCGTTGCCGCCGCACCGCATCTGCCTCCTGCCGGACTTCGCTTTCTAAAATCGCTCAAACGCAACAACGACCGCGACTGGTTCAACGCGCGCAAGAGCACGTACGAGACCGAAGTGCAGGCGCCCTGGCTCGCCATCGTGGAGGCGGTGAACGCCGCGCTGGAGGATTTTGCGCCGGAGTACGTGAAGCCGCCGCGCAAGGCTGCGATGCGCATTTACCGCGACATCCGGTTTTCGCCGAATAAGAATCCGTACAAGACGCACGCGGCCGCCTGGTGGTCCACCACGACGCAGGAGCGCACCAGCGGCGGCGGCTTCTACGTGCATGCCGGCGCGGACGGCGTGGTGATCGCCGCGGGCGTGTATATGCCGCTGCCGCCGCAACTGCTCGCCATCCGCCGCCACCTGCAGGTGCACCACGGCGACCTGCGCACCATGCTGGGCAACAAAAAGCTGCGCGCGCTGCTGCCGGATCTGGACAGCAACCCGCTCAAGCGCATGCCCAAGGGATTTCTGCCCGACGACGCGGCGGCCGACCTGCTGCTGTTTCGGCAGTATGCGCTCAGCGTTTCGCTGCCGGCGGAGGCTGCGCTCGACACGTCGTTCCTGCGCGAAGTCGTCACCCGGTTCAGGGCTGCAGCACCCATGGTCGCCCTGCTGAACGCGCCGTTGCAGGCAGCGAAATCGCCGCGGCGGTCGATGTTCTAGCGCGGGCGGACAGGCCGAAAAAGGTGCCACGCGGACCAAAATCGGTACTCTTCCACAGAAAAGTTCAGAAAAGCCGAAGATAACCGAAAAAAACCGGAGCAAACCGATTGACATCGCGCTGGGAAACGTCGATGGTGGTATCCGGAACGGGCAAAAAGCCGCATGAATACTGGGGCTTCTTGACAGGGGACGATGCGCATGGCCGGAACGCCTCCGGCAGTTGCCGGATGCACTGGCAAAGCGCATTCATACTGGCAGGCCGCAGTCCCTTCTGCAAGGGCTTTCCCCTTCGACGCATTGCCCCGAAAGGGGAGCGCCCCACACGGGGACAAAGGAGCAACACATGGCAAAGGGACTCACCAAGACCGCACTCATCCGCTCGCTCGCCGAACAGACCGAACTGCCCACCAAGAAGGTTGGCGAATTCTTCGAGATCATGGCAGCGACTGCGATGAAGGAAACCAAGAAGAACGGCGAGTTCACCATTCCGGGCATCGGCAAGCTGGTCAAGGCAGAGCGCAAGGCACGCGTCGGCCGCAACCCGCAGACCGGCGAAGCCATCAAGATCAAGGCGAAGACCGTCGTCAAGTTCCGCATTGCCAAGGCAGCGAAGGATGCGATCGCACCCGTCAAGGCCACCAAGGAAGCAAGCACCCCGGTCAAGAAGTAACTGCCCGGGTTAAAATGCAGCCGCGTCCCCTGCATGGGGCCGCGGCTGTGCTGTTTGTATAAGTCTTAATCCATCATGAGCAGCACTTCGGTCGACTTGATGATCGCCGTGATGTCACCGCCCACCTGCAGGTTCATCTCTTCCACGCTCTGCCGGGTAATGACGCTTTCAATGAGGTTGTCGCCGACACGCACGCCGACCTTTGCCGTAACGACGCCTAATTCGATCGCTTCAATGACGCCGCGCAACTGGTTTCTTGCTGAAATCTTCATGAGCGCAGTGTAGCCGCATGAGTGGAATGCCTCTGGCTGCGGCCGGTCGCAGCCGGTACGCGATACCCTTGCACCATGCCTCTGCCCGACATCGATTTCGCGCGTCTTCTGAACCGGTTGAAGCTGCTGGTTGAGGTGGAGTCGCCCAGCGAATCCGCCGGCGCGGTGAACCGGGCGATGGACCTGGTTGCGGCATGGGCGAGCGATGCCGGTGCCCGTGTCGTGCGGCATGTGGCGCCGGAGTTTGGCGACGTGACCGAGCTTTGGTTCGGACCATTGGGGTTCGGACCGGAAGCCGCACCGGACACGAAGATTCTGCTGCTGGGACACCTCGATACCGTCTGGCCGATGGGTACGCTGGCGGCCATGCCGTGGCGCGAGGCACCCGATGCAGAAGGCCGCATGCGCCTGTGGGGACCGGGCGTACTCGACATGAAGGCCGGTGTCGCCATGGCATTGGAGGCGCTCGCCGCAGCCGGGCCGTTGCGGATTCCCGTGGTGCTGCTGCTCAACCCGGACGAGGAGGTCGGCAGCCCCGCGTCCCGGCCGCACACCGAACGGCTGGCGCGGCGGGCGGAAGCCGTGTTCGTGCTGGAACCGGCGCAGGGCCTGCCCGGCTCGGCCGACGATGCAGCCTACAAAACGGCGCGCAAGGGCGTGGGGCACTACCGCATCGACGTGCGCGGCATTGCAGCCCATGCAGGTGTCGATTTTCTGCGGGGCCATTCCGCCGTTTTGGAGCTTGGCCGGCTGCTGCCGAAGATCGCCGCGCTCACCGACCTGAAACGCGGCCTGACTGTAAACCCCGGCGTCATCGGCGGGGGCACGCGGTCGAACGTCATTGCCGCCGATGCGTTTGTGGAGGTCGATGTGCGCATCACCACGGTGGCCGACGCAGAAGGGATCGACCGCGCGCTGCACGGCTTGCGATGCGATGACGAGGCATGCACGCTGAGCGTCGCCGGCGGCATGAACCGGCCTCCCATGGAACGCAGCGACGGCACGGTGCGGCTGTTTGAAACGGCACGCATGCTTGCCCGTGAGCTTGGCCTGGAGCTGAAGGAAGCCGGCACCGGTGGAGGCTCCGACGGCAACTTTACGGCTGCCCTGGGCGCACCGACGCTGGACGGCATGGGCGCGGTCGGCGAGGGTGCGCATGCCGCGCATGAGAGCGTGTTGTTGCAGGAACTGGAGCCGCGCACACGGCTGCTTGCGGCGATGATCGCAGCCGTCGCGGGTTAGCCCACACGGTGGGTTTGCGTGCGGTTCAATCCGCGATCGACTTCAACGCGGCCACGTAGCTCTTCCATACTTTTTTTTGCAGCGTGGCGCTCAAAAAGCGGCCGTCCTTGGTGGTGGCGATCAGGCCTGCCGTCTCCAGTTCTTTCATGTGGTGCGACAGCGTCGCCGCGCTGATGGAATGACATGCGCGCATCTC
>CBAAAH010000211.1:0-5423 GCA_964658865.1 uncultured Granulicella sp. | reverse complement strand
GGCGCGCGGTGCGGAGAGACCCAGCGCCGGCAGCGCTCCTTCATGCGTAAATGCCATCAGCGCCATGCCGAACGTCACGCCGTTCTTCGCCGTCACGTCCGGGTAAAGTTCCGCGATCACGCCATAGGCGGCACCGGTCAGCGCGCCAAAGGTCCAGTGAATGCTTTCGGATACCACGGTCTTTTCGGTCGACGGTAGAATGCCCGCGCCCAGCTTGCGCGCGGCCACGTCGGTCGGCTCGGGCTCACCATGGGTGCGCGGCGGATAGAGCTTTTCGGCTGCTGTTTTTGCCGCGGTAGCGACCAGGCCGCCGATCAGACCGGCAATCGCGCCCTTGATCAGGTGGTTCGTCGTGGAGGAAGGAGCTTTCAATAAATTTGCCATGGCAAATCATGGGACGCCGGGATTGAAGACAGGGTGGTCTACGACGCAACGCGTGTTGTCCCAGGCGTTTAGAATAGAACTTCGGTGCCCAATATGCCCCGTTACCTACGGGAGTCCGGCGCAGAACGGTTGAGAGTCAAGTCCATGAGCGAAGCACAGCAGCCTGAAATCAGCGAAATTCGTGACACCGTTATTCTCGGCTCAGGTTGCAGCGGCCTGACCGCAGCGATTTACGCCGCACGATCCAACCTCAAGCCGCTCGTTATTGAGGGCCACGAGCCCGGCGGCCAACTCTCCATCACCACGCTGGTGGAGAACTTTCCGGGCTGGCCTGAAGGTGTGCAAGGTCCGGAACTTGTTGAAAATATGCGCAAACAGGCCGAGAAGTTCGGTGCCGAGATGCAGATGGGCCACCTGCACGCGGCGGACCTGACGAAAACGCCGATGGAACTCGATTTCGGTTCGAAGAAAGTCCGCACCCACACCCTCATCGTCGCCAGCGGTGCAAGCGCGCGCTGGCTCGGGCTGCCCAGCGAGCAGGCGTTGATCGGCCATGGCGTTTCCAGTTGTGCTACCTGCGACGGTTTCTTCTTCAGCGGTAAAGTGATCTGCGTCATCGGCGGCGGCGATTCCGCCATGGAAGAAGCCATTTTTCTGACGCGCTTCGCGACCAAGGTCTACCTGATTCACCGCTCGGCCGCCTTCCGCGCCAGCAAGATCATGCTCGATCGCGCCATGGAGCACCCGTCGATCGAGTTCCTGACGAACACGGTTGTCGAAGAGGTTTTGGGTGTGGAAGAGAAGGAAGTCCGCGGCATCCGCATTCGCAACACCGCTTCGGGCGATGTGAGCGAAATCGCGCTCAGCGGATTCTTCCTCGGCATTGGTCATATTCCCAACGCCAAGTTCTTCGAAGGCCAAATGGACCTGGACGAGGACGGCTACATCCTGAGCAAGGACAACGTCTTCACCACGCTCGATGGCAAGGTCATCCCCGGCGTTTTCTGCGCGGGAGACGTGCAGGATCGCCGTTATCGCCAGGCCATCACAGCCAGCGGCACCGGCTGCATGGCCGCGCTTGAAGTAGAGAAATACCTGGAAGAGCACGGCCGCTAGGAAGAGGAACGGTGGTGCTCCCGGACATCAAGCGGCTCTAGCTGTTGAGACACCACATTTAGGCGCCGAGATACGTTCTCGGCGCCTAAAAGCGCATTTCATTTTGAACGTGAACGCGACGAACGGCTAAGCTGGAACAATGAGTATTGCGGAAAACCTGCAGCGCGTGCGAGGCGACATCGCCGCCGCCTGCGACAAGGCCGGGCGCGACCCGGCGACAGTCGAGCTAATGGCCGTCAGCAAGAGCCACGGCCCCAGGCTGCTGGCAGAGGCGTTCCACGCCGGTCAGCGCCTGTTCGGCGAGAACCGCGTACAGGAGTGGGAGCATAAGCGCGACCAGTTGCACAGCATCCTGGGCGAAGATGTGGGCCAGGTGCAGTGTCGCCTGATCGGCAACCTGCAATCGAATAAGAGCAGCAAGGCCGCATGGCTGTTCTCTGCGGTAGACGCGGTGGATTCGCCCAGGCTGGCCGAGCGGCTGAACGCACCCTGCGCGCAGGCGGGCAAGGTGCTGCCCATTCTGATCGAGGTGAAGCTGTCGCCCGAGACCTCCAAGCAGGGCATCGATCCCTACGGCGTCGAGGGCCTGGTGCGTCGCATCGACGATGAGTTCGAGGGCCTGCAGGTGCGCGGCCTGATGATGGTGCCGCCTTACACCGACGACCCGGAAGAGGCGCGACCCTACTTCCGCAAGCTGCGTGAACTGCGCGACGGCGTGCAGCAGGCGACTGGCGTGACCATGCCCGAGCTGTCCATGGGCATGACGCACGACTTCGCCGTGGCCATCGCCGAGGGCTCCACCTGCGTCCGCATCGGCACCGGCATCTTCGGCATGCGCGAGTACCCGGCCGTACCTCCCGGTGAAGGCTGAGCCGTACTCTGGAGGAACCATGGAACGTACCCTTCGCAAAGTCGTCGATCGAAAACAGCAACAGGATGAGACGTATCGCTATTAGCGCAGCCATCCCGATTGGGAGCGCATGTGCGCGGTTGCGGACCTTGTTCGGTCTGCCTACTACATGAAGGGAATCGACCTCGATGCTGCAAGACCAGATCGATCTTCTCTCCGCATTCAACGCGTACAGCGTTAAGTACGTCGTCATCGGCGGCCACGCGGTCGGCTTTCATTCAGAGCCCCGTGGAACGAAAGATCTCGACGTGCTGATTGAGTCGTCGCGGAGAACGCACAGAACGTCTATTGAGCATTGGCGGCCTTTGGCGTACTTATGGGCGGCCTCACTCCGGAAGACTTCATAACGATCCGGACGGTATTCTGCGAATCGGTGTTCCACCGTCACGGGCGGATGTCCTGCAGTCGATCGTTGGTGTTTCATTTGAGCAAGTGTGGCGTGGTCCTCTGGATCGCCTCGTGACACCGCAGGTTTCAGCTCACGTAATTTCGCGTGAGCATCTGATCGCCAACAAACTCGCTGCAGGCCGAGACATTGACCTTGCCGATGCAGAACGCTTAAGAGAAGCCGCGCAATCGGAAGAGACTTAGGCCATTTCGTGCGCTGCCAGCGGAAGCTGCGTTCCTGGCGGCGCATCCGTGTCCGGCAGGCCAGGAAGAATCAGCGTCTCACCCTCCGTTAACACCCGCATTTGGTCCGCCACCCCGGCCTTTGCCGCCGCTGCCATCAACCGAACCGGTGGCTCCTCCATCGGTTCCCGCCCCAGCGGAAAGGTGCCGAAGTGCATGGGAACCAGCGTGTGCGCCGTACCGAGGTCCAGATACGCCTGCAGAGCCTCCTCCGGGCTGGTGTGCACGGCGCGATAGCTATCCGGGAAGTACGCGCCGATGGGCAGCAAGGCTACCTGTGGGGCCAGCCGACGGCCGATCTCATGGAAGCCGTCGAAGTACGCCGTATCTCCCGAGTGATACACCGAGTGGCCGGCGCCGCGAATCCCATATCCACCGAACAACCGATGTGTGTCCTTGAACAGCCGTGCGCCCCAGTGCTTCGCCGGCGTCAGCGTTACGTCGACCGCGCCGCCATCCAGCGTCGCGCGCTCCCACCAGTCCAACTCGCTCACGCGCCGAAACCCGAGCGATGCCACCAGGTCGCCGACGCCGCGCGGCACCACCACTTCCGGTGCGTTGCCGGTCAGCCGTCGCGTGTGCCGCACCACGCGACGCAGCGAGGCAAAGTTCAGGTGGTCCATATGCGCGTGCGTCAGCAGAACCGCATCGATGGGCGGTAGCTCCGGCACGCGCAGTCCCGGCCGCCGCTGGCGGCGCAGCAGAATCAGCGCTCGCGCAAACACGGGATCGACCAGCAGGTTCTTCCCGGCAATCTGCAGCAGAAACGACGAATGCCCGATCCACGTGACGCCCGCCTCCGCCGCATCGACCGGCAGAGGCGGTTGCGATGTGCCGGCCAGCGGCACGCGATAACTCTCGCGCGTCACACGATAAAGCTGCTTCAATTTGCGCCACATCGGCGGCTGCGCACGTCCACTCACACCCATTGGATGGTGCCGTGCGGCAATGGTCGCGCGCAAAGGCACATCGCCGACGATCACAGGTAAAGGAACGCAGATCTTCGGCATCCAACGGTTTGAGACAGAAAATTAAAGGCAGACGAGGAGGCGTATGGCCGGCCTGCAACCGAATGAAATCGCACCCTTAGGCAATTCCACGGCTCCGCCCCACACCACCGAGCACAAGATTTGGAGCTACGTGTCGCATAATCCGATTTCCAGCATGTGGAATCTGCAGGGCGTTTCGTTGAAAGAAGTTGGCAAGCGGACCTGGAAGGGTATCGACGAAGACAATCTCTTCGGCCGTGCGTCTCAACTTGCGTATTCGTTTTTCTCGGCCATCTTCCCGGCGCTCATCGCCATGAGCTCGATCATGGGCCTGATCGCAAAATCATCCGGCAAAATCTATCTGGAGTTATTGAACCGCATCGGCCACCTGCTGCCGCCCGCGGCGTTTTCGCTGGTGCTGGAAACGTTTCAGCATATGACGGAGGCCAGCACGCCGGGCAAGGTCTCTCTCGGCCTGATCGTTGCGGTCTTTTCCGCTTCGGTCGGCATCTCCGCCATTCAGGACACGCTGAATTCGGTGTATCGCGTGCCGGAAACACGCCCGTTCTGGAAGGCGCGATTGGAGGCGATCGGTGTCACCCTGATGGTTGCCACGGTCGTCGTGTCCGCGTTGCTGCTGCTGATTGCGGGGGACTACGGCGCCAATGCGCTGGAGCATCACTTCTGGGGCAGCTATGCGTTGAGCGTTCTACTGCGCGTGCTGTGTTGGACTTCGGCGTCTTTGCTGATGGTTTTTTCCTTCGAGTTGATGTACTACTTCTGCCCCGACGTAAAAAATAAATGCTGGCACTGGTTCAGCCCAGGCGCGCTTATTGCGCTGTTCGGGTGGATCGCCGGTTCACTTGGTCTGCGCGTATACCTGCATTTTTCGACCAGCTACACGGTCACCTATGGTTCGCTGGGCGCGGTCATCATCCTGTTGCTGTGGTTTTACCTCACCGGCGTCATGATCCTGCTGGGCGGCGAAGTCAACTCCGAAATAGAACATGCCGTTGCGGAGCGAAGGTTGCAGGCCGCCGAGGAATCGATCGTCGGCAACATCTAAGCGATTCATCGGTGGGTTATCCTCGCCGCCACCGAATCCCTTGAGACCGAGCAGCAAGCTAACGTAACGTAGACAGATGCACTTCCTTGACATCATTCGCACGGTGCGGCGAGAGAGCGGTGGCCCTGCCGAGGGACTGCGCCGCATCGTCGCGGGATACCTGGCGATGGGACATACGGCCGAAATTCTAACGCTCGATCCACCAGGGTCCGTCACCGAAGATCTAGGCGTCCCTATCCACGCGCTCGGCCACTCCATCCATGGCTACGGCTATTCGCGCAAGGCACGTATCTGGCTGCGGGAACATGCACACCGCTTCGACGGCGTC
>CBAAAH010000210.1:0-5446 GCA_964658865.1 uncultured Granulicella sp. | reverse complement strand
AACGTCAGCGATGCGATCAGCAGCAGGCCAAGCACATACGCCGAACGGCGAAAAAGCCCCAGCAGCACCAGCAGGCCGAGCCCCGCTTCGGCAAACGGCAGGGCGTACGCATAGCCGTAGACCATCGTCGGCGGCAGCGGTGTTTTCGCAAACGCCGGAACCAACGCATGCGCAAACTCATCCACGCCGCTCAGCATTCGGCTCACGCCGTGCACGGTAAGATTCAATCCCAACACCACACGAAGAAAAGCGACGGCCAGGGATCGGTCCGTCGCCGTCTCTACGTGCGGCACAGCCACTTACTTCGCGCCTTTGGTAAAGATCTCTTCTGCCAGGTAATTTTCTACCTTTGCCTGATCGCGCACCATCTCAAGGTAGGCGCTCTTGAGTAACTGCGACCGCGAATTTCTAAGTTGGTCGCGGATATTCTGCTGCACTACTGGATTGGTCAAATCCCGCTGACCCGCAGTTTCGCGCGAAATCAACTTCAGGATCGCGTAGCCGATCACCTGCTTTGACCCGGCACCGGCGTACATGGGCAGAATATCCGTGGTCTCGCCCGCCTTCAGCTTGCCGACCGCAGCGAAGGTCTGCGGGTCCTGCCGCAGTTGCGACTCCGACGGAAAGCCCATATCCCCCCCATTCGAGGCGGTTTGTGGGTTCTCGGAATAGTTCGCCGCAAGCGCGCTGAAATCGGCGCCGGTGTCGATCTGGTTCTTCAGGCTCTGAATTTTCTTTTTTGCGTCGGCATCTGTCGTGGCCTTGCTGCCCTGCAAGTTGCCGCCCTGCGCCGCCGGGTCTGCCGGCAAAGACGTGACCACGATTTGCGCCAGGTGATACCGGTTTTCGATCAGGTTGAAGTCGGCCTTGTGCGCATTGAAGTAACTCGAGACTTCGCCGTCCGTCACATTGATCTTGGAATTTATTTCCTTATTCAACAATTTATCCAGGGTGACCGAACGGCGTAAGTCGCGGCGGACCTCTTCCAGTGTTTGCCCGCTGGCCTTCAGTCGTTGCTGAAACTGGTCTTCGGTAAACGGCGCCTTCATCTCGTTCAGCTTGCCGTCCACTTCATCATTCGTCGCGGTCAGGCCCATTTTCGCGGCGCGCTGCTCAATGATCTCCTGGTCGATCAGGCCGCGCAGAATTGTCAGCCGGTCACTGTCGGACTGCTCCGGGGTCTCGGGCGCGGGGTCCTGCTTGTTCTTCTTCTGCGCGTCGTAGTAGTGATCCAGGTCGGCCCGCGGAATGGCATGGCCATTCACGCTCGCCACCACGTCGGCACCATGCGTCTTCTTGCAACCACTCACCAGCAGCACGCCGACCATCACGGCGCACGCCGTCACGCGCAAACCGGCGCGGCGCGGAGACATCGTTTCTACGTTCAAAGTCACCAACCCCACGGTTTCGTGCATCCGACCCATCCCACCCTGTATCCTACCGCGCTGGGTGCCCCATGTCTCGCTTTTGAGGCATGGGTTTGTCGCCTATCTTGCAGGCGCATCCATGGCCGGTAGCGGCACCGGCGGCGGAGGCTTCACGCCCTCGGCCACCAGCGCCTCATCGATCGCCCGGTAAATAAACTCCACCGGCGCGGCACCGTTGATCTGCTGCCCGTTGATAAAGATCGCCGGCACGCCATTCACCTGCAGCGTCTCTCCTTCGCGCAGGCCGGCCGTTACCGGCGCCTCATCCTGCTTGTCCACGCAGGCCTTCAGCTTCGGCGCATCCAGCTTTGCGGCGGTACCCGCGTCCATTGCCATTTTGTCCAACTCGATTTTCGCCGCCGTCAGGCTTTTTTCCTGGCCGCCGATATCGCTCGCCCTGGCGTGCACGGCGTCCACGTAATTCCAGTAGGCCGTGCCGTTCTGCGCCGCCAGGCAGTTCGCGTTTACCTCACTGTGGATCGCCCAGGGGTGCTGCGACAGCGGAAAATCCTTGTACGCGATGCGCACCTTGTCGCCATACCGCTGCAGCAGGGCGGGGAAAAGCGCGGCATGTTCGCGCGCGCAGAAGGGGCATTCCAGGTCGTCGAACACCACGATCTTGACCGGTGCACTTTCGCTGCCGCCACGCGCCGGCCGACCCGCATCCGTCGTGAGCTGCTTGGGGTCCTTCGTCAGGTCGAAGGTGGTGAGCTGCGCTAGTGTCTTGTTATCCTTTGAAATCAGGAAGGTCACCGGCCGCCCCGGCTTACCCGCGTCGCCGATCATCGCCGTCACTTCGTCGAAGTTCGGCAGCGTCGCGCTTGGTCGCCGGTCCGCCACGCGCACGTCATAGTTAAATGGCAACTGCGCCCGCGAGCGGATCAGGATTTCAATGCGCCGCTGCAGCGCGGGGGACAGGCTTTCGCCGTGCTCAGCCGTGGCAGGGGGAACCTGCGCATGGCAGCCGGTTGAGAGCAGCAGGCCGGCGGCAAGCACGGCAGAGACGGACAAGCGGGACGAGAGCGCGAACAAAGTCACAATACTTTGGATCATCGCACGGCGGAAACGGTAGCAGCCCATCTAGGCTTCGTCTTGACGGCAGCAAATCCCTCTTTTCAGCACGGCATAGACTAAAGGACACCGCGCGGAACGAGCAGAATCGTCGCGCATCCGGTTTATTAAACCGTGCAGGCGGGTCTTCGGCATCAACTTGTGTGGTCCAGGATAATCTTCCACCCGGCGTCCGTCTTTTCAAAGATCAGCGAGAACACGCCATTGGCATTGCCGCCCGCTTTTCGGCTGCGCTCCAGGCTGAACTTGCCCGTCACGATGGCAAACCGCTCGTCCAGCAGCCGCGGCTCCAGATCGCTGAAGCTCAGCGCACCCATGGCGTCGCGGTTGGGGTAGCTGGCGCGGTAATGCGCCGCCATGGCGTCCCATCCGTGCTGCACGCCGGTGCCCACAAATGTCGTCTCCGGCGCGTGCTTGTAGCCGTCCAGAAAGGCATCGAGCCGGCCTGCGTTCCAGTCACGCTCCTGCGCCGTCAGCACCTTCACCACCTCCAGTGCATCGTGCGGTAACACCGTCAGCGTGGCGCCGTTCTGCGCACGCACGGTTACGCCGCCGCCGGCCATCAGGCAACATCCAAGCACCACTCCACTGAACCAACGCTGCATCGGCAAACACTCCTTCAGGCCCGGGTAAAGCCGACGGAATCGTGCCGACTCCGCGGTAGATTTTATCAAGTCCTGGACCGGTAGCTAAAATCATGCCATGGATCCCGTTGCGCATGGCAATTCGTTTTCACCGCCCGTTGCGCGGGGTGAACACGGGGCCGCGCCGGGCACGCAAACGGGCACCCGCCGGCACTACGCCACCTGCTCGCTCGACTGCCCCGACTCCTGCCGCGTCATCGCCACGGAAGATCTCGCCACCGGCAAGCTGATTCGCATCGGCGGCGACCCCGAGCACCCCGTGACCCGCGGCTTTCTCTGCGGCAAGGTCGCCCGTTATCTCGACCGCGTCTATGCGCCCGACCGCCTGCTTTTCCCCATGCGCCGTCGTCCCGGCGTGCCCAAAACGAAGCTCCATCCCGGCAGGGAGCAGGAGGCGTTCGAGCGTATCTCGTGGGAGGTCGCGCTTGCCGAAATCGCCTCGAAGCTGCAGCGGATCTCCGACGATCACGGATCGGAATCCATCCTGCCGTACAGCTACGCCGGCACCATCGGTCAACTCGGCTACGGCAGCATGGACCGCCGTTTCTTCCACCGTCTGGGCGCGTCGCAGCTCGATCGCACGATCTGCGCGAGTGCAGGCGCTGCGGCGCTGACCGACGTTTACGGCACCCGGCTCGGCATGGAGCCGCAGAGCTTTGCCAGGGCGAAACTCATCCTCGCCTGGGGCGCGAACATCCATGGCAACAACATCCACCTGTGGCCGTTCATCGAGCAGGCACGGCGCAACGGTGCGCGCCTCGTCGTCATCGACCCGTATGAAACCCGTACCGCGCGCCTCGCCGACCAGCACCTGCGAGTTCGCCCCGGCACCGACGTTTTGTTCGCCATGGGAGTGATGCACTGCATCCTGCGCGACGGCCTGCAGAACGACCGCTACATCGCGCAGAATACCCACGGCTTTGCGGACCTGCGCGAACGCGTGCGGAGCGACACCTACGCGCCCGCCAACGTCGCCCGTATCACCGGCATCGCCGAGCAGGAAATCGAGGCCCTGGCCCGCGCCTACGCTACCACGCCGCCCGCCGCCATCCGCCTCAACTACGGCGTGCAGCGCAGCGAAAGTGGAGGCACCGCGGTCCGCGCCATCGGCATGTTGCCGCTGCTGACCGGCGCCTGGATGCACCCCGGCGGCGGCCTTCTGCTCTCGACCTCTGCGGCGTTTCCGTTCAACGGGCCCGCGCTGCAAATGCCGGAACTTATGCGCAGTTCGCCGCTGGGCCGCGACGCCCGCACCGTGAACATGAGCCGGCTCGGCCATGCCCTGACACAGTTGCAGGACCCACCGATCAAGGCGATGTTCGTCTACAACAGCAACCCCGCCGCCATCGCGCCGAACCAGACGGCGGTGCTGCAGGGCATGAGGCGCGACGACCTCTTCACCGTTGTCCACGACCTGACGTTTACCGACACGGCGGACTACGCCGACATCCTGCTGCCCGCGCCCACGTTCCTGGAGCAGACCGATATCCAGGGTGCCTACGGTCACTACCAGGTCGGCTACTCCCCCGCCGCCATCGCGCCGCTCGGTGAGGCCCGCGCCAACGTTCCCGTCTTTGCCGAACTCGCCCGTCGCATGGGGTTTCCGGAGCCCTGCTTTCACGACACGGAAATCGACCTCATCGACCAGGCGCTCACCTCCAATCATCCATGGCTCGCCGGCATCACGCAGGCCAAATTGCGCGAAAGCCTCACCGCTCCCGACGCCACCCAGCGCGGATTTGTCAGCCTGAATCTGCCGCGCATCACCGAAAACGCAACCGGCGACTACCTGCCGTTTTCTTCGCCGCAGTGGTTTCGCACGCCCACCGGTCGCGGCGAATTCGCCTCGGAAACCCGCCGCCAACAGGGCCTCGACCCGCTGCCGGCCTACCTGCCCGGCGAAGAGGGTATCGAGGCCGTCACCGCCGACCTGCCCCTGCAACTGCTGCCGCGCAAGGCCGACCACTGGATGAACTCCACCTTCGCCAACCTGCCCGGCCACCAGCACATGCAGCGTGAGCACACCGGCCTGCTGGAGCTGCACCCCGACGACGCCGCACCGCGCAACATCGCCGACAACGACACCGTCGCCATCACCAGCGCGCGCGGAACCCTCACGCTCACGGCGCGCCTCTCGCGGCATGTCAGCCCCGGCGTCGTCGCCGCCACGCTGGGCTGGAACAAGCTCGCGCAGGACGGCAACGGCATCAACACCCTGACCGGCGAACGCCTTACCGACATCGCCGGCGGTGCCACCTTTTACAGCACCCTCGTCCAGGTCGCGCGCGCGTAAAGAGCCGGGTG
>CBAAAH010000209.1:0-5493 GCA_964658865.1 uncultured Granulicella sp. | reverse complement strand
AGATATTTTTGTCCCTTGCGCAGGCGGCGCATGCTGGGCAGCGGGCTGGCCTGCACCGCGCGCGATAACGGCATGAACGCCAGCGGCATAAATGCCATAAAGCTGCTGACGGCGCTTTCCATGGCGTGCAGGTCGTCGAACTCATCCAGGTCGAACAGGCACTTACTCACGATGCGCAGGGCAAGTTCCAGCATCTGGGAGTGCATTTCGATGATGGTGCCGCTCTGCCATTTGCCGGTCAGGTTCAGGGTTTTGTCGGCGATGACGTCGCCGTAAGCCGCAATGCGGCTACGCAAAAACGCCGGATTGGCGAGGCGTCGCTGGCGCATGTGCAGCGGCTCTTCGCTGGTCAGCAGACCGGTGCCGAGCACATCGCGCGACCGCTGCATGACCAGATTGCGGTGGTGGTGCGGCGCATCCTTGCCGAAGAAATCGGTAATGAGCGACGGATGGGCCAAGACGTAAATGCGGTGCCCGGCAAGGCTGTAGGTGACCAGGTCGCCATATTCCCGCGCGGTGGTGCGCATGAACTCCGCAGGGTTCTGGCGCATGCGCGTGCCGAACAGGTAGCGCGTCATCATGCGAAAGAACAGCGGCGGCCCGTCAGGGAAACCGGGCTTGCGGCCAGGGCGAATGTCAGGCGGAGGAAGCATCAGGTCCAGTCTAGGCCGAACAGTCGGGACTGTTGCGAGGACCTACTGCTGCGGCGGTGCGCTTAGGGAGCCGCCTTCAGGCCGCGATGCGCCGTCGGGGCGTGGACCGCGCGGACGTGGCGTGTTCACGTGCAGGTCCGTCGGGACGAATGTGCCGTTTTTCAGGCTGCCCGTCGCGGCCAGGTTGTCGCCGATTTTGACATCGGCCAGCGTGATGGCCTCGCCTTCGTTGCCTGTTGCGGGATTGCCGCCGGAGGTCTCGTTGGGCGTGCCTTCACGCGGACCGCGACCGCCACGGCCACCGTTCGCGCCGCCGCCGAAGCTCATGCCCATAAACTCCGCAGGCATGCGGCCTCCGCGATGGAGCGAGGTCGTGTCGTCCAGCGCGATGGTCTGGGTGACCTTGTCCATGCGCAGAACGGTGATCTTCGTATCGTTTACGGCCGTAATCCTGCCGACGATATAGGTCTTGCCCAGGTCGGCCTTCAGCTTGGCCACCTGCGCGGCGCTTGCTCCCATGATGGCAAGCGCGTGCAGTTCATGCTTTGCCGGGTCGGGCACGCCCATCGCCATCACCTCGTCGCCCGCCTTCAGGTCCGCCACCTTCGTGGGCTGCCGGTCGAGGCTGATGCGTGTGTTGTCCGTCGCGATCACGGTCCAGGTCTCGCCGGTCTCCGTCCTGAGCGTCACGTTCTGTCCGGCGGCAGAGACAACCGTGCCACGTACGCCACGACCGCGCCCCATGCCTGGGCCGTTGCCGTCTTGCGGCGGGCCGTCCTGGGCGTGAACGGTGGTGGGAAGGAGGAGGCAAACGGCGGCAAGCGCAAGGGCGCGGAGTGAGCGGGTCGTCACGGGAAAATCCTTTAAGCGATTAAGGTGCGCGGTGCGGTTCGTCTGTTCAGACGCGACCGCAGCCAAAAAGACGCGGCCGGCGCAATTCTATGCCGTCTCCAGCACCACCTTGCCGATGGAGCGGCCGCTTTCGACCAGCGCGTGTGCGCGCTTCAGGTTCGCAGCGTTCAGCGTACCGAAGTTCTCCGTGGCGGTGGTGCGCAGGGTACGCAGATCGGTCAGGCGGGCCACCTCCGTCAGCAGGTCGTGCTGTCGCAGGATATCGGGCGTATCGAAGACCGGTCGCGCAAACATGTACTCCCAGTGCAGCGACGCGGACTTGCGCTTCAGCGGGACGGCATCGAGCGTCGGCGGGTCGTCGATGACGGCGATCTTGCCCTGCGGCGCAAGGATTTCGACCAGCTCCAGATAGTGCTGCGCCGTGCCGGTAAGCGAGGCGATGTACTCCGCATGGGGAAAGTTCAGTTCCTGCAGTTGCGGACGCAGCGGGCGATGGTGGTCCAGCACGAAATGCGCGCCCATCTGCTGGCACCACGCCACCGTCTCCGGCCGGGACGCCGTGGCGACCACATGCAAGCCGGTGAGCTTGCTGGCGAGTTGCAGCAAGATGCTGCCCACGCCACCGGCACCGCCCACCACCAACAGCGTTCCCTTGCGATAGGCCGGCTGCACGGCGCGCGCCGACTCCACACCCAGCCGGTCGAACAGCAACTCCCACGCGGTAATTACCGTCAGCGGCATGGCCGCAGCTTCGGCAAAGCCGAGCGATTTCGGTTTAAGCGAAACGATGCGTTCGTCTACCGCGTGGAACTGCGCATTGGTCCCCTGCCGCGCGATGGAGCCGGCGTACCAGACTTCATCCCCCGGCTTGAACAGCGAGCAGTCGCGGCCCCTTTTCAACACCACACCCGCGGCGTCGTAGCCGAGAATTTTGTAGGCGTCGCCCTCAGACGGTTTTGCCCGGCCGCGCACCTTGGCGTCGACGGGATTGACCGAGACCGCACGCACCTCGACCAGCAGGTCGCGTGGCCCGATTGCCGGTTCGGGCATTTCCAGGTCTAGGAGCGATTCGGGTGCTTCCAATGGCGAGGGGAGCGCGTATCCAACAGCCTTCATGCTGCTGTAGATGCAGACTTCGCGGCTGCGGTTCACGCGTTGCGACAGCGACTCACCTACCGGCACGCCTGGACGAAGAAAGGAACACCACAACAGGAACGAAACTGACGTCGTACACTGAAGTCCTGCATGAAAGTCCGATTCGACCAAGCCGATTCCCCAATCGCCAGAGCGTCTGTACTTTTTTTGCTTTTTGCCGGAGCGTTCGCACGGTGTCCGCCCATCCTGCTCCACGGAAGAGTCTGGGCAGAAGAATCCAGTGTCTTCCTAACCCAAAACTGGCATCTTCCCTTTTCGCAAATCCTTGTCGCACCGCATCTGGGATACTACTCCTTCTGGTGCAATGCATGGGTGGCAACCGCGATTCGCTGGGTCCCGCTGAAGTTCGCGTCGTACTTGTTTACTAGTGCTTCAATGCTGGTGTTGTTGGCAGTCGGGTACTTTCTATATGAAACCGAGTTTCTACCCTCGTTCCAGGTGAAGCTGGCGGGTGTGGCGGCACTACTCTTTACCGCCGGGTCGATCGAGAGCTGGCTCAACCTGATCAATGCTCAGTTCTACTTTGCCCTGCTTGCCGCCATCATTCTGGCGTCACAGAGCAACCGACTGCCCTGGCAGCGTACGGTTGCACTTGCCATCTGCATCCTGAGCAGCCCGGTGGCGGCCATTCTGGCACCGCTGTTTCTCTGGCGTGCCTTGCGGGAAAGCACGCGCATCGCCTGGCTGCAGGCAGCCCTCATGACGTGCGGTAGTGCCGCTCAGGCTGCAGTCACCCTGAGGACCAATACCGGAAATCGAACGCTGCACTTCAGCCTTGGGGAACTGGGACCAATTCTTTTCAACAAGGACGTCGTTTTTCCATTGCTGGGGCGGCCAATCGCGGTGCTTACAGGGCGGGCTATCCTTCGTGTTCCGCCGACCTCGATGCCGACTTGCTGGCTCCTGCTCGGCTTAGCCGCCGTAAGTTTGGGGTACATCTTACGCAAGAACCGCAGCGCAATCCTGCTGGCAGGTGCCGCCCTATGGCTGGGTACCTGTGAGGCACTGCTTGCACTGGGTGGAGGTTTGTTGAACGCGCAACCAGGCTTTGGTGAGCGATACGCCCTTGCGCCGAACTGCCTACTGGTGCTGGCTTTGCTCGCGGCGGTCTCTCAACCGCAGGAACAAACAAAACGGAGATGGACCTACGTGCTCCTGGGTCTTGCCTTTATCGCCGGATTTATCGATTATCTATGGCTTCCCTTCCGGGTGCCTTCCAACTTTGACGCGAAGCCATGGCATACCCAGGCGGTGCAGTGGGAGCGCGACGAAACCCTCCCACTGCAACCGAATCCGGACGGCTGGAGTCCGCTACGTCTTCCCCACCGGCATTGAGGGCGAAACCTTGCCCAGCGCAAGTTCGATCAACGCCTTTTCCTCAAGCTCATGCGCCTTTGCCGAGCCCGTTGCGGGGCTGGCAGCGGCGGACCGCTTGACCGAGAGCACACGTTTGTCGCCCGCTGCGCGCTTGAGCAGCGGATAGGCGAAGGTGAACGCTCCCATGTTGGCCGGTTCTTCCTGCACCCACACGACCTCTTGCGCGTTGGGGTAGTGCGCAAGTGCGGCTTCGACATCGGCCGCGGGCCACGGGTAAAGCTGCTCCACAAAGACGATGGCAATGGAATAATCGCCACGTTTGGCCCGCTCCACGCGCAAGTTATGACCGATCTTGCCGGTGCACACCAGAATGCGGCGCGGGTCTTTCGCTTCCGTATCGAGCAGGACTTTTTGAAAGCGCGGCGCGGCCAGATCGGCGAGCGGCGAGACGGCGTCCGGGTGGCGCAGCATGCTTTTCGGCGTAAAGACGATGAGCGGCTTGCGGAACGGCGACATGGCCTGGCGACGCAGCAGGTGGAAGTACTGCGCGGCATTCGACGGCTGCGCGACGATCATGTTGTCGGTCGCGCAAAGCTGCAGGTAACGCTCCATGCGGGCGCTACTGTGCTCCGGCCCCTGGCCTTCATAGCCGTGCGGCAGCAGCAGCGTGACGCCGGATTGCAGGCCCCACTTCGCCTCGCCGGCGGCGATGAACTGGTCGATGATGATCTGCGCGCCATTGGCGAAGTCGCCGAACTGCGCCTCCCACAGCACGAGTGCCTCGGGAAAATCGCGGCTGAACCCATACTCGAAGCCGAGCACGCCGGCCTCGGACAGCATGGAGTTGTAGACCTCGAATCTGCCCTGGTCCGGTGCAATATGTTGCAGCGGCGAGTAGCGGAACTCGGTTTCGGTATCGACCCAGACGGCGTGCCGCTGGTTGAAGGTGCCGCGCTGCGAATCCTGGCCACTGAGCCGCACGGGCGTGCCTTGCGCCAGCAGCGAGGCATAGGCCAGAAGCTCCGCCGCGCCATAGTCGAATGGACGTGTACCGGCGGCCATCTCCTCCCGCTGCTTCAACAGGGCTTTGACCTTGGGATGCACGTGGAAGCCCGCCGGTACCGTCGTGAGCTTCTGCACGAGAGACCGAACCTCTGCCGCGGACAGGCCGGTTTCGACATCCAGTTCCGCGGTCAGGCGGCCCGGGCGGTACGGGTGCCAGTATTCCGGCAGATCGCTCAACGCGGGCGTGTGCTCGGCCTCTTTGCTATGCGATTGCTCTTCCAGAAACCGCTTCTGAATGGCCACGATTTCGGCCGCGGCTTCCGTGCCGATGCGCTGCGCGTAACTCTTGTACAGCGGCGCGGTTTCCTTGATGCGGGCGTAGCGGCGCGGCTGCGTCACGGTCGGGTCGTCCACCTCGGAGTGGCCGTGGCGACGGTAGCCGATCAGGTCGACCACCACGTCGGACGCGAACGCCGCGCGGTATTCCGCCGCAATTTTGGCGACGCGCATG
>CBAAAH010000208.1:0-5494 GCA_964658865.1 uncultured Granulicella sp. | reverse complement strand
GCGATCGTCGGCGCTGGCATCCAAAGCGACCGGATTCCCGATTGCGAAGATCGCCGCACGCCTCGCCGTCGGCTACACGCTGGATGAGCTGAAGAACGACATTACCCAGGCCACGCCGGCCTGCTTCGAGCCGACCATCGACTACGTCGTCGTCAAGATTCCGAAGTGGCAGTTCGAGAAGTTCAACGGCGCCGACGAAAACCTAGGACCGCAGATGAAGTCTGTCGGCGAGGTGATGGCGATGGGCCGTACCTTCAAGGAAGCCTTGATGAAGGCGATCCGCTCGCTGGAAACCGGCAAGAAGGCCACCGCCGCCGACATCGAGCCGCGCCGCCTGACCCAGCGCCTGGTTACCGCACATCCGGAACGCCTGCGCTACGTCTTCTATGCCTTCGAAAAAGGCATGAGCGTGCGTGAAGTCCAGCACCTGACCACGATGGACCCCTGGTTCCTCTACCAGGTCAAACAGATTGTCGACGAGCAGCTTGCCGCCGGCAAGCTCACCCTTGAAACCACCACCGAGGGAGACCTGCGCACGGCCAAGCGCATGGGTATCTCCGATGACCTGCTGGCCACGGCCATGAGCGTGGACGGGAAGGGAACTGCCGCGGAAACCCAGATTCGCGAGGCGCGCGAGCAGCACGGAATCCGTCCCGTTTTCAAGCTGGTCGACACCTGCGCCGCAGAGTTCGAGTCGTTCACACCGTACTTCTATTCCTGCTACGACGAAGAAGACGAAGCGATTCCGACCACGAAGAAGAAGGTCATCATTCTCGGCTCTGGTCCCAATCGCATCGGGCAGGGCATCGAGTTCGATTACTGCTGCTGCCATGCGGCGTTCGCCCTCCGAGACGACGGCTACGAAACCATTATGGTCAACTGCAACCCGGAGACCGTCTCTACCGATTACGACACCAGTGACCGCCTTTACTTCGAGCCGCTGACGTTTGAAGACGTTCTCGCGATTTACCATCACGAAGCGGCGAGCGGCGCGGAGATCGGCATGATCGTGCAGTTCGGCGGGCAGACGCCGCTGAACCTTGCGTTGCCGCTGAAAGCCGCGGGCGTACCCATCATCGGCACCTCGCCCGAATCCATCGATCTGGCGGAGGACCGCAAGCGGTTCGGCAAGCTGATCGTCGACCTCGGCATTCCGCAGCCCGAGGGTGCCATCGCGACCAGCGTCGACGAAGCGCTCGCCGGTGCGAATCGCGTGACCTACCCGGTACTCGTGCGGCCAAGCTACGTGCTGGGCGGCCGCGCGATGGTGATTGCGTATGAGGATGCGGAGATCGTGCGCTACATGTCGTCCGCAATCGAGTACTCGCAGGACCGGCCGGTATTGATCGACCATTTTCTGGAAGACGCGACGGAAGTCGACGTCGATGCCCTTTGCGACGGTACAGACGTCGTGATCGCGGGCATCATGCAGCACATTGAAGAAGCCGGCATTCACTCGGGCGATTCCTCGTGCGTGCTGCCGTCGGTCTCGCTGACAGAGGATGTGCTGCGCCAGATTCGCGACTACACGCGTAAGCTCGCGCGCGCGCTGAACGTGATCGGCTTATGCAACATCCAGTTCGCCATCCAGCGCGGCATCGTTTACGTGATTGAGGTCAATCCGCGCGCGTCGCGCACCGTGCCTTACGTGTCGAAGGCGACCGGCATTCCGCTTGCCAAGATCGCTTCGCGGCTCATGGTCGGCCAGAAACTCGCCGACCTTCTGCCCGAATACACGAAATCCGGCAAGGACCTCGATACCGGCGCATACTTCTTCGTCAAGTCGCCTGTCTTCCCGTGGGGAAAATTTCCCGGCGTCGACACAGTGCTTGGCCCGGAAATGCGCTCGACCGGCGAAGTCATGGGCGTTGCCTCAACCTTCGGGGAAGCCTTTGCGAAGGCTCAGGTTGCCGCCGGCCAGAACCTGCCCACTACCGGCACGGTCTTCGTCTCTGTAAACGACCATGACAAGGCTGCCCTCGTTCCGCTCGCGAAACAGTACGTTGAAATGGGCTTCCGCCTCGTCGCCACTCACGGTACGGCAGACGTCCTTGCCGACGCCGGCATGCAGTGCGAGCGCGTCTTCAAGGTGAAGGAAGGCCGTCCCAACGTGGTCGACCTCATCAAGTCCGACCGTATCCACCTGATCCTGAACACGCCGCGCGGCCAAGATACCTTTTTCGACGAAAAAGCTATCCGCCGCGCCGCCGTCCTCGCCCGTATCCCGACGATCACCACTATCGCCGCCGCGCAAGCCGCAGCAGAAGGCATCGCGGCACTGCAGCAGGGGACGGTCAATGTCTACGCGCTGCAAACACTTCATGCGGAGCGCGAAGCCTTGATGGCATAGCTCACGCACAAAGGCCGCCACATTGGCGGCCTTTGTGCAAAACTGCAGTGTCATCTACGCCACCGTCTTGCCGACCTTCGCGCCCACCGCATAGCCAATCATGGACAGTGGAATCCACGTGCCGACGAGGATGCCATCGCCACCCATCAGGCCGCTGTTCCGATCAATGGAAAAGAACGTGCGCCACAGCTTGTCGACTGCGCCGCAGCCGTTGCACAGGCCGGCGCCGGTGGGCAGATCCAGCACGTAGACGCACACGATGGCAAAGGTGATCATGCCGCTGATCCAGATGTGGCCGGCAATGGTGTCTCCACGCAGGCGTGCCGCCAAGAACCCTCCGACCATCGGTACCAGGAAGACGGCCAGCGTGCACATCAGCTTGGGCAGCGCCGATTCGGGGTCGGGGTGCAGAAGCGAAAAACCACCGATGACCAGCACCATCAGCACGACCGCCATGAGCGTGTGCAGCAGAAACCAACCGGCCTCACGCATCAAGTCAATGGTCGATTTGTTGCCCCGAATTTCTACCGCTTCCATGCTCTCTACCATAGCGGCTCGTCCTGTGGTTTGAAAGCATCGTCTACGTGATAATGGAGGGATGTTGCTTGAAGGTGTACACGTCCCGCTCACCACGCCGTTTTATCCCGATGGCCGCGTTTACCTGCGCAAGCTCGAGCACAATGTGCGGCGGCTTTCGCTTACGCCGGTTGCCGGCCTGATCGCGCTTGGGCCTGCAAGTGAACATGCTTCCCTGTCCACAGAAGAAAAGTTGGCTGTGCTGACGACGGTGGCTGCGACAGCCGCGGCAGAAAAAGTGCTGCTTGCCGGCATTGCCGAAGCTGGCGTGCTTCCGGCCGTCGTTCTTGCGGAACACGCCGCGGCCCAGGGATTTGATGCCATGCTGCTGAGCGCGCCGGCGGCCGAGGGAATCCGATTCTGGAGTGAGGGTGAACCCACGTCCGAGTTGCTGACCTGGTTTCGCGCGATCGCCGACCGGTCGCCCCTGCCGGTCGTGCTGGCCAGCCACGCCGCCGGTCACGCCTTGCCTATAGCGACAGTCGCCGCGCTTGCGGGGCATCCGAATGTAATTGGCGTGCTGGAACAGTCGACCCACATGAGCCGGGTGATCGCTCTATATGCCGCGACGGCAAACGTCGAACGAGCGGTCACGACAACCATTACGTTTACCGCTGCGACCACCCGCATGCTGCGGCCGCAGGCTGCTGCGGTACCTGCGGCCGGCAGTTCGTTCGTCAACGCTGCAGACCTTGCAATGGGTGGAACCACGCTCGCCGTTGCACCTGTTGCACCCGCGCTCAAGACGCGGACCAAGGCCATCGGCTTTCAGGTGCTGTGGGCACACGCGGCAGACAGCACCGAGGCGTTTCGCGCGGGAGCTTCGGGTTTAATTGCGGACGTCGCGGCTGCTGTGCCACAGGCGGTGTTTGAAATCTGGGCCGGGTGGAAGGACGGCGACCATGCGCTCATGCACGAGAAGCAGCATCGCGTCGCCGCTGCCGAACCTTATCTGCTCTCACACGGTGTTACCGTGATCAAAGCGGGTGCGGAGCTGAGCGGTTACTTCGGTGGTCGACCCAGGCTTCCGCAGCTTCCAATTACGGCATCGGAGCATGCGGAGATGATGCAATTGCTCGACGGAATGCGCTCATAGCTACAATTCAACTTAGCGGCGTGCGCTTATACCCAAGTCTGTCAACTTTGCCCGCGCCGTGACCGCTTCCGGCGAGTTGGGATAGCGGGCCACAAGAGATTTCAGTTCACGCACACCGGCATCGGTCTGCTTGATCCCGATGAGCGCCTGGCCTTTGCGGAGCTGAGCTGCGGGAATCTTCGGGTTGCCCGGAAAGCCTTCGATAACCTTGTCGTACTGACGTGTTGCAGGGCCGTAGTCCTTGGTTTTGAAGAGAATTTCCCCTAGATAAAAGTAGGCGTTGCCGGCCAGGCTGTTGTCGGGGTAGTAGCGGATCACATCCTGAAACTCGGCGGTAGCGAGTTTGTACTTTGCCCCGTTATAGTCGCCGAATGCTGTCTGGTACAAATCGGTGACGGGTGGTGCATTGCCTGCCCGTGGTGTAGAAGCAGGTGCCGCGTCGGTAGAGGGTACCCTGCCATCAGGCGTGTCGGCGGGAAATCCGGGCGGCGGTGCCTGCGTGGTGCGAGTCGTTTTAGGGGTGTGTGTTGGTGTGGCGATCGTGCTGTCCGTAGGGAAGGCCTCCGGTGCGCCGGTCGTCGCAGGTGAGGCTGAGCTTGCAGGGGCGGATTCCATGCGCGCGCCCAGGCTCTGCTGCGTGTTTTGCACGTCGGCGACACCCTTTTCAATGCGCTGGAGGCGTGCCTTCAGTTCATCCAGTGAGTCGTTCAGGCTCTGCACCTGACCGCTCACCTGATCCAGCTTTGTGCCTTGCGCTTCAGACCCGGTGCCGATCTGGTGCTGCAGGCTCTGCACGGTCACAGACATTTTGTTGATGGAGTCGGCCGTCTGCTGGACGAGGTCTTTCATCACGCCCATGCGTTCGTCGTTGGACTGCTGCAGCCGCGCCACTGCATCCTGCAATTGCTGGATCTGCGTTTGCAGTTGCACCATCTCTTTGCTGACCGCGAAGGCGCGCGATGTGGGTAATAGCGTGACGGCTGCGAGCGCCAGCGTCATCGGCAGAAGTCTCAACTGTCGCTGTTGCTTTGCTTTCACCACCGGACCTGAACTCGAGATTGCGAACATCGACAGCACTCCTGAAAGGAAAGACCCGGGACAGGGTGAAACTGGATTGGAGAGCGTGAGAAGGGAAAATCGACCAGGGCAACCGTCGATGTCGCTCCGCAGTACCCGAGTTCTGCCTATCCCGCAAATTTCGCGAAGTAGGCAGAACTCGGCGTTTTCCTAGCGATCCAGGTTGAACTGGGCGCGCCGGTTTTCCTGATAGCAGCTCGCCGTCGCTTCGGTGCAGAACTGTTTTTCCTTGCCGTATGACACGACGCGAACACGGTTGGCAGCAACACCAGCCTGCACCATGGCCTGCTTTACGGCGTTGGCCCGGTTTTCGCCGAGGGCGAGGTTATATTCCGCGCTGCCACGCTCGTCGCAGTAGCCGCCGATGGTGACGCGCACCGCCGGATGCTGTGCAA
>CBAAAH010000207.1:0-5517 GCA_964658865.1 uncultured Granulicella sp. | reverse complement strand
TGGACTGGGTGCGGGACCGCTGGAATGCGCGGTATCCCACGCGCCGGGAAAAGAAACGTGTCATTTTCTTTTCGCTGCTCGGCATGTCCGCGGTGTTCGGCTGCCTGGTCGGGTACACGCTTGTATCGATCACCGATTTGCCACAGATCGAGGATCTGGAGCACTATCGGCCAAGCACCACGACCGAACTGCTGGATGTGCACGGCCGCACCTTCGGTTCGTTTGCGCTGGAACGCCGCGTGGTGGTGCCGTACAGGGAAATCCCAAAAAACCTGCATGACGCGATCCTGTCGATTGAGGACAAGAGCTTCGATTCGAATGCCGGCATCAACCTGTTTCGGGCGGTGGGCGCGGCGGTGGTCGATATCCGCAGCAAGGGCCGGCGTCAAGGCGCGTCGACGCTGACCATGCAACTCTCGCGCAATCTGTTTCTATCGCTGGAGCAAACGTACGGGCGTAAGCTGCAGGAGATTATGCTTGCCGTTCAAATCGAACGGCACTTCACCAAAGAGCAGATTTTCGCGCTGTACTGCAACCAGATTTACCTGGGTAGCGGCAATTACGGCTTTGAGGCCGGCAGCGAATACTACTTCAGCAAGCATGTGCACGACCTGTCGCTGCCGGAGGCCGCACTGCTTGCGGCATTGCCCAAGGGACCGTATGGCTACTCGCCCATTCGCAAGCCGGAGCGTGCGCTGAAGCGCCGTAACCTGGTGCTGAGCGAGATGTTGAAGGACGGCAAGATCACGCGGGCCGAGTACTCGGAAGCAACGCAGGCACCGCTCGGGCTGCACCTGGAGCCACCCGCGCCCACGGTCGCGCCTTACTTTGTGGAAGAGGTACGCCGCCAGTTGGAGCAGCAGTATGGTGCCGACCAGGTGCACGGCACTGGCATGCGCGTGTACACGACGCTGGATCTGGATCTGCAACAGGTGGCGGATAAGGCCGTGCTGGACAACACCGCCGATTACGAGCGCCGTCACGGTTGGAAGGGCAAGCTGCAGAATATTCTGGCGACCGGCGGAGATCTGCAGACGTACCAGCACCCTGATTGGGCGACGACACCGGCAAGCGGCAGCTACTTCCATGCGTTGGTGGTGGAGGTGTCGAACAAGCATGTGCTGGTACGCATCGGGCAGCGGTACGCGGAGATTCTGCCGCAGGATTGGGTGTGGACGATCGCGCACCCGACGGACATTCTGCAGCGAGGCGACATTGCCTACGTGCGGATCGAAGACGCACGGGACACCGGTACCATGCACGCCAGCCTGCAGCAGGACAGTGGTGCACAGGCGAGCATGATGGCCGTCGACAACAGCAATGGCGAGGTGCTGGCGATGGTGGGCGGCCGCGATTATGCGCTGTCTCAGTTCAACCGTGCTACCCAGGCCGAGCGGCAAGTGGGATCGTCGTTCAAGCCGTATGTGTACACGGCCGCGATCGAAGCCGGCGCAAAGCCGAGCGATACCATCGTGGACGCGCCGACCAGCTTTTACACGCCCAACGGGCCGTACACGCCGCACAATTACGAGCCAGATTACAAGGGCACCATGAGCCTGATCCAGGCGTTTGCGGAGTCGCGCAACATTCCCGCGCTGAAGCTGGCCAATAAGGTCGGCATTCGCAAGGTGATTGAGGTGGCGCATCGCTTCGGCATCGTGCAGCAGATTCCGGCGTTTCTGCCGGTGGCACTGGGTTCCGCGTCACTGACGCTGGATGAGCAGGTGGGCGCGTATTCCGTGTTTCCGAACGATGGCATTCGCATCCAGCCGCATGTCATCCGCCGTATCGTGCAGGCGGACGGCTTGCCTCTGAAGGCGCTGGCACCCAGGGTGAGCGAGGTCATTTCGGTGGAGACGGCGCGCGCGATGATGGTGCTGCTCAAGGCTGTGCCCACGTTTGGAACGGCAGCAACGGCTGGAGCGCAACTGAAGCATCCGCTCGGTGGCAAAACCGGTACGACGAACAGCTACACGGACGCGTGGTTCGTCGGGTTCAGCCCGTCGGTCACCTGCGGCACGTGGATTGGCTATGACAACCGCCAGACCCTGGGAGAGAAGGAAACCGGGGCAAAAGCTGCCCTGCCCGCGTGGATCACGTTTATGAAAGCGGCCATCGCGCGCACGCCGAACGAATCCTTCCCGTCCGGCGCAATCAAAAAACTGGATGTGCCGACGGCCGCGGAGCCGGCGGATAAGCCGGCGAAGCCTTCAGAGGACACGGAAGACACCGACGACGCGCCGGATGCAACGCCGAAGACAGCGCCTGCACCGACGAACGATGCGCCTGCGGATGAGCCCACCGACACGGCGCCTACCACGACTCCAGCGTCGGGGAGTTCGCCATCGGCCGAGGCAACAATGCCTAGTGACTCGCCTGCACCGCACACCAGCGTGCTGGGTAAGGTGGCAAGTCCGTTTCGAAAGCTGGTTCCGCACAGAGGCAAAAAGACGGACGCCTCCGCAGCCCCGCCGTCGCACTAGGATGTTCTATCCACCATTTATCCTGGTGACAGCCTATCGCTACGCAATGTTGGGATCAGCAGCTTTTGCAGCGAGAAATACCGCTCTGCACGCGCCACATCCAGGCCGATCTGCGTCTTGAGCGCCTCCGGTGATGGCCACTTTCGCTCCTCCCGCAGTTTATGCAGAAAGGTCAGGCGCAAGGGCGTTTCTTCGCTGAGTTCCATCGCATGAAAGCGGAGCAGGTAGCTCTCGACGGCGAATGAATCCTCACCGAAGGTAGGCCGATGACCAACGTTGGTCACGCCGTCGAACCGCTCTGCCGTGGCTCCTTCACCTATCAGCAATTCGGTCACATAGACGCCATTTGCCGGCAGCAGGCCGCTGTATGTCGCGAGGTTGATCGTGGGTACGGCGTAACGGGTCCCGTAGCCCCGACCGTGTGCGGGCGTGCTGCAGACGCTGAAGTTGCGGCCCAGCAGATGGCGTGCCGTGGTCATCTGCCCGGCGGCGACGGCGGCGCGCACACGGCTGGACGACACCGGCGCGCGATCGAGGACGACCGGCTGGTACGTCTGCACCCCAAAGCCGAACTCGCGGCCCAGCGCGGCCAGGCCGTCGATATCGGCGGATGCTTGGTAGCCGAAGCGGAAGTTTTCGCCCTCGTGCACCTCCAGGGCGCGCAGGTGCTGCCGCAGCATGCTTTCGGCGAAGGCGCGCGGCGTTGTCTGCTGCAGTTCTCGCGTGAAAGGGAGCACTACCACGGCGTCCAGCCCAAGTTCACAGAGCAGGCGCAGCTTTTCCGGCAGGGGTGTCAACAGCTTCGGTGCCTGCTCCGGTCGCAAGACGACGGCGGGATGCGGGTCGAAGGTGACCAGCACGGACCGCACGCCAAGTCGCTTCGCGCGCGCAACGACTTCTTCAATGACAGTACGATGACCGCAGTGCACCCCGTCGAAATTGCCGATGGTGACGATGCTCGACCCGAACTCCCCCGGAATCTCCTCCGCTCCATGAAAAACTGCACTCGTCATGCGATGCGGAACTCCAGCCGCAGGCCGTCGTACGCCAGCCGAATCTCCGGAGGCAATTCCGCGTCCAGTTCTGCCTGGGGCAGGTCGTGGGAGATGTGCGTGAAGTACGTACGTTGGGCACCGATCTGCCGCGCCAGGCGGATGCTGTTTTCGAGATGGCTGTGGCTGGGGTGCGGTTCGCGGCGCAGGGCGTCCAGCACCAGGATGTCGAGGTTGCGCAGACGTTCCAGGCTTGCCGGCGGAATGTCGCTCATGTCGGTCAGGTAGGCAGCGGAACCGAAGCGGTAGCCGGCGATCGTGTTGCGGCCGTGCGTCACGGGAATACGCTCGAAATCCACGCCGAAGAGCGAAACGACGGTGCCGGGGGTCGCCGACAGCCGGTGCAGGTCGACGCGCGCGCTGGTTGGGTAACGGTCGACCTTGCGAAAGGTATATTCGAAGACGCGTTCCAGAATATCGGCAGTGCTGTCATCGGCATAGAGCGGGGTGTTGCCCCTCTTGCCGAAGGTGAGCGGCCGCAGGTCGTCGAAACCGAGAATGTGGTCGGCGTGGCCGTGGGTGTAAAAGACGGCATCGACGCGATCGATCCCCTCGCGTAGCATCTGTTCGCGAAAGTCGGGACCGGTATCGATCAACACGACCTGCCCATCAAACTGCAACGCCAGCGACGAACGCGAACGCCTGTCCCGCGCGTCTGCGGAGTGGCACACCGCGCACCCGCAGCCGAGCGTGGGCACACCCATGCTCGTTCCCGTTCCCAGGAAGAGCATGGTGGCTGAGATTTCGATGTCGTTCGTCAAGCGGTCTGGACCTGAGAGAATCGTTTCGGGGAATCAGCAGAACCCATGTCTCAGATGCGAGACATGGGCACCCACGTTCCAGTGATCCGTCTAGGTGACGATGCGCGGAACGCCCGGCCCCGCGCCAGGACCACCGAACGGGGAAGCGCCCGGTGCGCCCTGCTTTGCCTGGGCCTGCCGCGCGAGCAGTTGCGTAATTTCAAGAAAACCCATACGCAGTTCGAACAACGCGGATTCGATGAGGCGGGTTTCGGTCTCGTCTAGGCTGGTTTCGGTTTTGGCCGCGATTACACCCAGCATGTCGATGCTCTGCTTTGCACCCAGCAGGTCGACGCGCGCCTGCTCTCCCTGCGGCGCGCCCGCGCCCAGTTGCATCATCGCGCTCATGTAGACGCTTTGCACCAGGCGAGTGAAGTCCATGGGCGGCAGATGTTCCGCGCCGGGATTGGTGGCGCGCATGACGGTTTCGAGCCGATCTGCCGTCGACTCGTAAGCCGCTTTTACCTGCGCCACCTCTTCCGCGGTGGGTGGTGGCGGCAGAGTGTTTTCCGGTGGATTCGGGTCGCCGGGCGTTGCGGCAATCTGCTGCGGCGCGTTTTCGCCCGGCTCCGGGACAGGCGTTATCATGTGGGCGGAATTGATGGGAATGGGACCGCTGCTGCGGTGGTCTTCACGCGGCGCGGGCGTCTCCCGCTGGTGAGCCTCGCCAAAGGGGATCACGCGGGCGCTGCTTTCAAAAGCATCCGATGGGCGCGATGTGATGGGTGTTCCTGCTTCCGCGGCATCGGTGCGTGGTTGCGGTGCGGGCTCCCGCAGCTCGCCATCCGCACGAAACTTGCGGCGATCGTTGATCACAAAAGGTTTTTCCTGCTCGGACATGCGTCTCCCGTTTCTCTGTCAGTGCTTAGGATGCAGTGGAACGCCCGCGCGCTTCCGCGAGGCCGCCGGCATATTCCAGCGCTGTTCCGCGCTCCAGCGCCTCGCGCCGCACAAAGCCCAGCGCCAACCGTTCCCCATCGATGTCGTGAGTGGCGACAGTCGTCAGCAGGCCTACGGGCTTGCCCTCCGCCGTAAGCTCCGTCCCCGCGGTAGGAACGTCGCCGCGCAGCGTGAACGCCGCAAAGGTGCGGTGCACCTGGCCGCGCGAGCGGATGCGCTCCACGATTTCCTGGCCCAGGTAGCAGCCCTTGGCGAAGTGCAGCGCGCGGGTCTGCGCGGTTT
>CBAAAH010000206.1:0-5524 GCA_964658865.1 uncultured Granulicella sp. | reverse complement strand
GGTGTAGAAGGTCTTCTCGAGCGCGGCGGTGTCGAGGCGAAGCTTGGGCGGAAGCGAGAAGACTTCGAAGTAGGTCATGGTGGGTTGGATTGTAAAAAAGAGATTTATGGTGCTTCGTGGAAAACGAGCGCAGGCGTATGAGTCGCGCCTTCAGCACTCCAATTTCCTGCTTTCCGTGCACCTATCGCTGATTGCTCTCCCGAAATTGAAACGGGCAAATTGGCCTCGGCGAAAAGACTGCTAGCCATAAATGGCGGAAGCACAAATTGCGGGAAGCATTGTGATGTATTAGCACTGTGGAGAAAATGTAGACAGATTCCGGAGACGTCGGGTATCAGTAAAATCCGACCGATGTGAGCAGCCGCGGTAATGAAAAATTGATCCTCATGCACGTTTCGATTGGTAAACGGAATGCTCTCCCAAAGGCTGCGCTTATAGACGTAGGAAAAGCCGAAGCCCATATGGATGTTAGCGAGTTCGGCATTATTCTGTGAGGAAACCATTATTGGGAGGAGACCGTCTTCCGTCCCTTTGTAATGTATTCCCGTTTTTACCAGTAGATCCCAATACGCAAGAGTACCGAATGGCTTGTAGTAGAGAAAAAATCCAGATAATTTACAGAAATCACTTCCGGATTGGCGGATAGCTACAATCATGTCGGCGATGTAACGCGGAGCATAAAAGTCGTCATCATCGAAATGAACAATATACTCGCCCTCAGCCCTGCCAATGAGTAGGTTTCGTTTCTCTCCAATCGAGCGCCTTTCAGGACAATGACTGTAATGCACTCGCGGGTCGTCACGAAGCGACTGCATGAATATCGATGGGGTTGGGCTGTCATCTTCGACGAGCCATTCCAGATTGGACCATGTTTGCTTCTGAATGCATGTCCAGAGTGCCGGAAGCAATTCCTCCCTTCCGTGCGTTGGAGTAATGATGCTTGCCATCGGTTCCGATGAACTATCGTGCTTCACACTCATGAGATTATCCTTCGAGTCATCCACAATCATGGATCGATCTTCTTTTCAAAAAGCGTCCTCGACGACCATGGTGGCGATCGTGCCGCGCACGCTCATCGCTCCCAAGAGGGTGAGTGAGGATCTTCCGTCTACCTTCCGGCAATGCGACGGCCGCAAAGAGAATGTTATCCGCAGTGACACGAGTGACGCTGCGCAATGTGGCCGGCGAGTTGCGTCACTGAGATCGTAAGCGCAACGAGCAGGGCTGCAGGTACCGCACCAGAGAGCAGATGAGTCGCGCCACCTGCCGCCGTGGAAGGAAAGCCTGCCGTGCCGCGGCCAAGGTCAGAGAAGCCGAGCGCGGCAAGTGTGGCAAACCCGGCGAGTGACGTCGCGAGCCGCAGACGGGCTGCGTGGCGGCATGCGGCCGCACAGCACCCCAGCAGTGTCAACGCCATCAGCACAAACAGCAGGTTCGCAACGCGATGTGTCTGGCTTGAGGCGGGCAGAATACCGGAAGCGGCAACGAACACGAGCAGCCCGGACGCAACCAGCCCCATGCTGGAACTGCTACGGCGCAGCAACCGTGACGCGGGCGATTCGGCAGCCGAGCAAACGGCAAAGGCCATACGCACACTTTCCTCGAAGCTGGGCTTATGCAGTAAAGCTGGAACCGCAGCCGCAGCTCTTGGTGCTATGCGGGTTGATGAAGTTGAAGCCCTGACGCATGAGGGTCTCTTCAAAATCGAGCACCATGCCGCTTAGGTACAGGAAGCTCTTGGGATCGACGAAGATCTGGACCGGGGTTTCCGCGTACTCATACCGGTATACGCGGTCGCGGTCGCGTGGCTTCGAGTCGAAGCGAATGTTGTAGCTAAGGCCGGAGCAGCCGCCACCGGTGATGCCGAGACGCAAGCCACCTTCGTTTGCGGACACGCCTTCCTTTTGCATCGCGGCGTGAATGCGCTTGAGGGCTTTTTCGGTGACCTGGATATTCTGAGCCTTGGCATTGGCCTCGGGCTGCGATACCGGCTCGGCGATAGGGCTGCTATACACCGGGGTTGCACCTGCGGCCGGCGCGGGTGCGCTCATCTCGGTACTTGTGGTGGTGCTGATGCCGACCATGGCCATTGTCCGTTTCCCTTCGATGGTGCGATGAATCATAGTGCATGTACTCGTCGCGCGTAGAAGAATCTGGGAGGCACGCGAAAGCGCCGGCCATGAAGAAAGGGCCGACGCATTCGCTGAGCTTCGCTCCTGCGGGTTTAGTTCGCCGCGACGAGGTCGTGCTGCGGCGCTGCCTGTTCGGGCAGGTTGTTTTTCTTCTTCCAATCGCCGATCGCCGCGCGGATGGCATCTTCCGCCAGCACGGAGCAGTGAATCTTGACCGGAGGAAGCGCAAGCTCCTTCACAATCTCCGTGTTGGAGATGGCAAGGGCCTCGGCGACCGTCTTGCCCTTGACCCACTCGGTCGCAAGCGACGAACTGGCGATGGCCGAACCGCAGCCGAACGTTTTAAATTTCGCGTCCTCGATGACCTGGGTCGTTGGGTTCACCTTAATCTGGAGACGCATGACGTCACCGCACTCCGGCGCGCCGACAAGACCGGTACCGACTTCGTCGGAACTTTTGTCGAGAGTACCGACGTTGCGGGGATTTTCGTAGTGGTCGACGACCTTATCGCTGTATGCCATGGTGTTGCTCCTGTCGTGCCTCTGTAATTTTAGATGCTACTCTGTGCCGCCGTGAACTACGAAGCTGGTTCCGACGGCGGATCCATGCCCAGTTCTGCTATCCATTGGTCGATTTGCTGACGAAGAACAGGCAGGTGCTGCGTGGTAATGTCGTAGACACGCTGATTGTCCACTTAATCGTACTCATGTGCGAGCACATTGCGAAAGCCGGCAATTTTCGCAACTGAATCGATCCGCGTCATTGTTTCAGGTGCGACTGCCACCATTCGCTTCAGTATCTCTGCAACGATCTCGTGCATTCGCTCCATAGCACGGGTGAGCAGCGGGCTTTCGTCAAAGTCGGACGACGACTTTCCGGCGACCATACCTTCTGTCTCCGTCAGAATGGGCTGCATCTCTTCGAGGTAAACGCGAATATCACGCTTCATAGATTGTGACCTCCGACCCCTCAATTTCTCGCCGAAGATAATTGTTTCTTACAGGTCGATACAGTAAGTCAACCTCCCGCTCGAAAATGGCACGCAATGCATCCTTCAGGTGCAGCGTCCCCCAAGTGTGCGCCGGCTTGACGTCCGGCATGAACTCAACCCGAACATCCACGTCGCTCGTGTCCGGGTTGAAGTCGTCGCGGACGGCAGACCCGAAAATCGACATCCGCCGCACCTGGTAGGTACGGCAGAGGTCTTCGATCTGAGGAAGCCGGTCTGTGATGAATTGCTGCATAGAGTCTCGCGATGCGTTCCTCTGCAACTTCTTTCTTCGCTGGAGAAACCGTACAACAGGCCAGATGAGCGAAAGGGGTATGGCCAGCAGAACCAATGCCGCCAGATCGAGAACGAAATTCATGCCATCACGGTCCGTTCCCTCCTCGTCAGGCTCTGAGGGTACGACTGCTCTCCTTTAATGGGCGGTCCACTCGACCTTTTCAAGATCGATGCCTTCCTTCACCATCTCGTAGAGCGGCGACAGTTCGCGCAGCTTCAGGACGGTATCAATAAGCTTGTCGGAGACGTAGTCCACTTCTTCCTTCGTGTTGAAGCGTCCGAGGCCGAAGCGGATGGAACTGTGGGCAACATCGTCCCCCAGGCCAAGCGCCTTGAGCACGTAGCTGGGCTCAAGCGTGGCCGAGGTGCAGGCCGAACCGGACGAGACCGCAATGTCGTTGATGCCCATCAACAGCGACTCGCCTTCAACATAAACGAAGCTGATGTTCAGATTGTTGGGCAGATGGTGCTCCATGTTGCCGTTCACATGGGTATAGTCCAGTGCGTTCAGGAACTTGTCCTTCATATAGTCGCGTAAGCCCGAAAGGCGCTTCGCCTCGGATTCCATCTCGTTCATGGCAATTTCGCACGCCGCGCCGAGGCCGACGATGCCGGGAACGTTGAGCGTGCCGGAACGCATGCCGCGCTCGTGGCCGCCGCCGTCGATCTGGGCATTAAGCTGCACGCGCGGGTTGCGGCGACGGACATAGAGCGCACCGACACCCTTGGGGCCGTAGACCTTGTGGCCGCTGAGGGAGAGCATGTCGATGTTGTCGGTCAGCACGTTGACCGGGATCTTGCCAACGGCCTGCACGGCATCGGTGTGGAAGAGTACCCCCTTCTCATGGCATAGCTTGCCGATGGCCTGAATCGGGTTGATTGTGCCGATCTCGTTGTTGGCGTACATGATGCTGACGAGGATGGTCTTATCCGTGATGGCCCTGGCGACATCATCGACGGAAACCAGGCCATCTGCCTGTACCGGCAGGTAGGTGACCTGAAAGCCGCTCTTTTCCATGCGCTTGCAGGCGTCGAGGGTGGCCTTGTGCTCCGTCACCTGGGTGATGATGTGGTTGCCCTTTTCGCGGTACATCTCCGCAACACCCTTGATGGCGAGGTTGTTCGACTCGGTGGCACCGGAGGTGAAGATGATCTCCTTCGAGGTGGCACCGATGAGCTTTGCGATCTGCTCGCGCGCCTTATCGACGCCCTGCTCGGCTTCCCAGCCGAACTGGTGGTTGCGGCTGGCGGAGTTGCCGAAGATTTTGGTCATGTAGGGCAGCATCGCCTCAAGCACGCGGGGGTCCATCTGCGTGGTGGCGTGATTGTCCATGTAGATGGGAAGCTGCACGCCGGTGTGGACGGGCGTGGACTCGAGAAGTTCTACGGCGGCGGTACTCATGCTGGTGTCTCCCTGTCTTGCTGCGCCCTGCGCTTCGGCGGGCGGCTGCTGGTTCGAGCGAAAGGTGGTGATGCGGGTCGATCTTTAAACTTTTGCGTTACGGCAAATCACTTACAACGCGATGCTGACGAGGCCGCCGCCCAAGGGTGCATGTTCGGCGTCGTCCCGCGGTTCAACCAAGTCGGCGATGCGAATGCCGGAGAGCAGATCCTTGATACTGTCGTTCACCTTGCGTAACGGTTCTTTGATGGTGCAATGGCCGGCAAGGTCGCAGGCGCCGTGAATGGTGATGCAACTCGTAATGAACAGCGGGCCGTCAATGGCGCGGATGACTTCAAAGGCGTTGATTTCCGTGGAGGGCCGGGCAAGAACATAGCCGCCGTTGGTGCCGGCAGTCGAGATCAAAATGCCGCCCTTGGTGAGCGTCTGCAGGATCTTGGCCAGGAGCTGCGGCGGAATGTGGTACGCGTCGGCGATATCTTTCGCCGACTGGGCGACCGGCCGGCCGGTGACGAGCGCCTGCTCGGCGAGATACTTCAAGGCCATCAGGCCGTAATCCGCTTTTTTGGTCAGTCGCAGCATTCGATAAGTGCAGGCGTGACCGCGTGGGCGCGGAGGTGTGCCAGCTTGTTCAGTGTAGGCCCGTCGAGTGTACGATGGCAAGTTGTTTGATAGGAATTATCGAACAGTTCCGTGCGGTGCCGC
>CBAAAH010000205.1:0-5592 GCA_964658865.1 uncultured Granulicella sp. | reverse complement strand
GGTTGTGCTGGGTGCTGATGCCCTCATTGCGGAAGTTGCGGTTGATCTCGTAGACACGGTCGAGGCCACCGACAACGAGGCGCTTGAGGTAAAGTTCCGGCGCGATGCGGAGAAAGAGCTCCATGTCCATGGAGTTGTGGTGGGTCTTAAACGGCTTCGCCGCCGCGCCGCCGGCGACCGGCTGCATCATGGGGGTTTCCACTTCGAGGTAGCCGCGGCTGTCGAAGAAGGTGCGCAGGGCCTTGAGGATTTGGGCGCGCTTGACGAAGACTTCGCGCGCGGGCAGGCGGCGCATGGATGGCTGGGAGAGCGCGAGGACTTCAGGGTTTCCCACTGGAGTTCCCTGCCGGTCCGAATCCATCTTCAATCGCTCGGAAGATTCATCGCCGGATGGCACTCCCTCTTGAGTCGATGGTGCGGAGGTTTCGAGGAGTTCGCCTTCATCGGTGAAAAGGTCGAGGTAGCGCTGGCGGTAGCGTAGCTCGATGTCCTGCAGGCCGTGGAACTTATCGGGCAGCGCGAGCATGGCCTTGGTAAGGAAGGTCAGCGTTTCTACATGAACGGTGAGCTCGTTGGTGCGGGTGCGGAACAGGTAGCCGGTGACGCCGATATGGTCGCCGAGGTCGAGCAGTTTGTAGAGCTCGAAGTTGTTTTCGCCGACGGCATCCTGGCGCACATAGATTTGCAGGCGCTGGCCGTTGGAGAGCAGCGAGGCAAAGCCGGCCTTGCCCTGGCGACGGTGGGCGATGACGCGCCCGGCGAGAGAAACCTGGATGCGGTCGGACTCAAGCGCCTCGGCGGAGATGTCGTCGTACTCGGCGCGAACCTGAGGGATGCCGTTTTCCGGCTGAATGCGGAAGGTGTTCGGGTAGGTCGCGGCGAGTTCACTCAGGCCATTTGCCTGGCCGAGCGCGGCAATTTTCTTCAGCTTTTCAAGGCGTTCGGCGTAGAGGTTTGCTTCGAAATCGGAGGTGAACATGTCTGTTCGAGTTTATAGGAGTGGCGTTTCAGGCAAGCCTCCTCAGGGCCAAAGCCTCAATCCGTTTGCCTTGGTGATGGCACGACTAAAGCCATACGTCTCTGAACATCCGGCTTCGCGTCACTGAAGCCGTGCAACTCCCAATCCTTTCGACCTGGGTCACGACGGAGCCCGTGTCCGCCGCGTTTGCGGGCAGTGTTGGTAGGCTGGGTGGGTGAATATTTTGTTTGTGGGTGATGTGTTTGGGTCGGCGGGGCGGCGAATTGTGGGTGAACACCTGGGCCACGTGATAGAAACGCACGCGATCGATCTGTGCGTGATGAACGGGGAGAATGCAGCGGGCGGATTCGGCATTACGCCATCCATTGCGGACGAGCTGTTCGACCTTGGCGCGGAGGTAATCACGACCGGCAATCACTTCTGGGATAAGAAGGAATTGCTGGACTACCTGAAGGTGCCGGCGGACAGCCATGGGCGCCAGCGGCGCATCCTGCGGCCCGCGAACTTTGCACCGACGACACCGGGGTTCGGCGTGTATGAGGGCGTGACCGTGGGCGGCGAGGCTTATGCCGTGGTAAACCTCCAGGGGCGCGTGTTTATGCAGCAGAACGACGATCCGTTTCGCAAAGCGGATGAACTACTGAAAACGGTAAAGGCGAAGGTGATTTTTGTCGATTTCCACGCCGAGGCAACGAGCGAAAAAGTCGCGTTGGGCTGGTACCTGGACGGTCGGGTGACGGCGTTGCTGGGAACGCACACGCACATCCCAACGGCAGACGAGCGGGTACTGCCGCAGGGCACAGCATACCAGACGGACGTGGGCATGAGCGGACCCTACGACAGCGTCATCGGTGTGGAGTACGAGGCGGTGGTGCAGAAGTTTTTGACCGGGCAGCCGGCAAAGTTCGAGGCGGCGAAGGGAAATCCGAAGATGTGCGCGACGGTGGTGCAGTGCGATTCAAGAACCGGAAAGGCGTTGGGAATCCGGCGCGTGATGCTGGGGGAGTAACAGTTGAGAGGTTAACCCATCTTCACCGCGGACGTCACCTCACGGTGGTCACTGTTCTTCGAGCGCAGTGAGATAGCGCATCCGTGTTCTAAAAGTTTGGGACAAAAGACAGACGACGAAGGAGGGCAGCCATGAGGCTGCCCTTCCTGTTCATGCGATCGTGTGAACTAGCGGCGGCGGGCCGGGGCCTTGTGGGCTGGTGCGGTTGCTGCTTTCTTCGCCTGAATCTCGCCTGCGGTCATCTTGACCATAACGGGGTTCTGCGTGTAGCTGTCGACCGTTGCGATGACCTTTACGGTCGCGTCAACGGCGGGTGCAGTTTTCGGCTCTTCCTTCAGGGTGATGTCGAAGTCGGCAATCTTGGGGTTTGCCGTTTTTGCATCATCCGAAACGGCAAGCTGCAGATCGGTGCCGCTGATGGAAACGACGACACCGGAAACTTCGATTTCCTTCCCTTTGATGGGAGTGAACTCTTCGTCGGCCTGTGCGGCAGTGCCGTACTGCATCACGAACTCGCGATCCATGATGTTGGTCTTGGCGAGCGAAGCGTCATCAGCTTTATCAGATGCGAGCAGGGCTGTTGCCTGGTCGGCCGGGGTCGGCGCAGCCTTTACGCTGGATTTAAAGCTGTCCGCCGGGAAGACGGAAGCTGCCGCAGCGGTCTTGACCGCGTCCTGGCCGTCGGCGCCACCATGGAACTTCTTGTAGCAGTAGTCAGCCGTGGGCTGGAACTGCGCTTTGAACTGGTCGGGCGCATACGTTGCGGCGCGCTGGGTAAAAAAGGCACAGCTCAGGTAGTCGGGTGGCGTGGACTGGTAGTATGCCTGGCCGAGGTAGAAGGTGTCCTGAAGGAGCGGGCCGGGCTGCTTAGTCGCGTCTTCCGATGCGCTCTTCAATTCGGTAGTGTACGCGGTGATGGCACCGGCATAATCCTTTTTGCCCATGTCGTCGGCGCCGATGGTGCCGTAAAACGTTGGGTAAATAGTTTTGGTAAAGGTGTCCCACTGGGCTTGGTCGACGGCGGCGGGCTTGGGCGCGGTGAGACCGCGCTGCGCGAAGGAAGCCGCTTTGTCGTACAGAGTCTGGCGGGCTGCCGGGTCCGTCGTGGCATCACCCTGAGACTTGAGCGCGGTTGCCTCGAAGACCAAGCCACGGATGTTGGTGGGATCGGCCTGCAGCAGGCGGTCGGAGGCATCGATCAGCTTTGGTAGGTTGTTCTGCTGATAATACGAGAGCGCAAGGTTCGTGAGCACGTCGGCCTTGACGGAGCTCTGCGGATACTTGGTGAGGAACGCCTCGGCTGCGGTCGCTTTCGCCGCGGGGTCGGTTGCGGTGGTGACAGCCTGGTACGCGGTGTACTCATCGGGCTGAAGCTGGACCTGGCCGCCCGCGGGCTGAGCCCCAGCGGCCTGCGCCAGACAGTAGGGTGCGGCGACTGCGGCTGCCGCGAGCACTGAGGCGAAGATTGCCTTCTTCATGGAACACTCCCTGTGGTTTGAAAAGAATCGTGTGGTGCAGGTTGAGATTGCATCTGCACGGAACTTGTTGTGTCGAATGTATCGCAAGTTACCGGAAGTGTCGCAAGTCATCTGCCTTTGAGACGCAGGGAGTGTGATTGGGATGCCTAGCCAAAACTATTCGGAGGTTCCAGCCCTTGGGGATTCGGACGCCTTCTCCACAAGCTGTTGCGGCTTGCCTGCTTGATTGCGGCGCGTGCAGGTTTTAGCCTAGGGCGTAGGTCGCTTCGTGCGGCCGGAGGTCAGGCGTTGCTGAAGCTGAAGCGTGTGCAGATTCTGGGGTTCAAGTCGTTTTGCGATCGCACGGACGTGCAGCTCAGCGGCAGCGGCATTGCGGCGGTGGTTGGTCCGAACGGCTGTGGCAAGTCGAACATCAGTGACGCCATTACGTGGGTGCTGGGCGAGCAGAGCGCGAAGAGCTTACGCGGCGTCAAGATGGAAGACGTCATTTTTGCCGGGACGCGGGATCGTAAGCCGACGGGCATGGCTGAGGTGTCGCTGACGCTGGTGGACCCGGAGATTTACGACGGCAACGACCTGCACATGCCGGTGGCGATCGACACGGCGGTGGTCGGCGACTGGGACGAAGCGGCGGAGCGCGCGCGGCGGCAGGAGCAGACGGACGCCGCCGTCGCAGAGGCGCAGCCGGGGCCGCTGCTGCCGGGCGAAGAGGGCGAGACGGAGGAGGTGCTGGCCGACGAACCACCTGCCGGTGAGGCTTCGGAGGGGGTGCCGGGCAATGCCGTGGTACTGAAAATTCGGAGGCGCAAGTTCAGCCGCGCGCCCATTCGTGCGGGCGAGGTGACCGTAACGCGGCGGCTGTTTCGGTCGGGCGATTCGGAGTACCTGCTGAACGGCAAGCTTTGCCGGCTGCGAGACATTCAGGACATTTTTTTCGGAACGGGATTGTCTGGCGAGAACTACGCGATTATCGGGCAGGAGCGAATCGGGCAGTTGTTGTCGTCGAAGCCGCTGGATCGGCGTTCCATCATCGAAGAGGCCGCGGGAATTACACGCTTCAAGACGAAGAAACGGCTGGCGGAGCTGCGGCTGGAAGCTTCGAAACAGAACCTGGCGCGGGTTGACGACATTTTCGACGAGGTGACGAAGCAGATGGCGTCGCTGAAGCGCCAGGCAGCGAAGGCCGAGCGCTACGCCGAGATGCGCGACGAACTGCGCGTTAAGCTGCGCGTGGTGCTGAGCAGCCGGCTGACGCAGATGGATGCGGAACATGCCCAGGCGACCGGGACAGTGCGCGAGCTGAGCGGGAAGATCGATGCGCAAGCTGCTTCGCTGGAGTTGCTCGATGGCGAGCACGCGGCGGGTGTGGCGCGTGGGTACGAGCTGGACGAGGAGCTTCGCGGTGCGAATGCCCAGGTGAACGAGACGCGCGTGGAACTGGAGCGTGCGGGGTCTCGCATGCACAGCAACACCGATCGCGTAAGCGATCTGGCGGCGCGCATTGCGAGCAGCACCGATGAGCTTGCGCAGGTGCGCCATGGCATTGAGGCGCTGGCGGCGGATCGCGATGGGTTGCAGGTGTTTCTGCAGACGGCCACTGCCGACACCGCCGCCGCACGCGAAACCGCGCAGGCACGGCAGCGCGAGTCGGCCGAAGCGCAGGCGCAGGTGAACAACGCCGACCGCGAGGCGGGCAACGGTCGGCATCAGGCCATGCAGTTGATGCAGCGCGTGTCACAGGTGCATCGTGAAGAGGCGCAGGCAGCCGAGCAGCTTGCGGGGCTGGACCGCGAAGCGCAACGGCTGGTGACGGAGAGCGAAACCGCTAGGCACGAACTGGAGGCGCTGGGGAAGCAGCGCGGTCAGGTGTCGCTGACGTTCGAGACGGTGACCGACCGGTTGAAACGGCTGGAGGTGGAGATTGCGCAGCTTCGGCTGGACCTGGAATCGCGCCGCAAGGAGGAAATGGAAACGCGACGTCGGGGTGACCACCTACGCGGTGAGGCGGCGACGCTGACGGGGCGAAAGAATTCGCTGGAAGCAATCATTCGCGACCACAGTTATTCGAACGAGACGGTACGCAAGATGTTCAAGGCGAACGCACAGGGGGCGAATGCACCGCTGGG
>CBAAAH010000204.1:0-5600 GCA_964658865.1 uncultured Granulicella sp. | reverse complement strand
CCCGCAGTTTCGACCGGTTTCGCTTTGGAGGTCTCGGCACCGCGTTCGCCACGGCCCGTCGCGGGATGTTTGCCTGCACGCGGAACCCAGGCGCGCGTACCGGTCGGTGTGTCGGGCTTCTCCGCCGCTGGTTTGCTGCGGCGAGGCTTGGATGGGAGTGCATCTTCCATCACCGCAAACTGCAGGCGGCGATTCTCGCGGTCGATGCGGTCGAGCAGCACGCGGATGCGCTGGCCTGGCCGGTAGCAGCGGCCGTTGGTGGCACCGCAAATTTCACGGGCATTGTCGCGGAAGGTGTAGCGGTCGTCGGTGAGGGTGTGCAGCGGGACGAGGCCCTCGACAAACAGGTCGCCGAGTTCCACGAAGAAGCCGTACTTTGTCACGGAAAGGATGATCGCGTCGAAGTCTTCGCCCACGCGGTCTTCCATGAATTTCAGCTTCTTGGTTTCCATCAGTTCGCGTTCCGCATCGGCGGCGCGGCGTTCGGTTTCGCTGGTTTCCTGGCCGATAGCGGTGAGTTCACCGTGTTCGTAGGGCGCGTCGAAGTCGCTTTCAGGCTGCGTGCGAAACAGCTTCGCCGCACGTGCCACCTCCGGCTGCTCCGTGCCTGCAGCCAGATCTGCCAACGCGTGCGTCTCGTCGTCCGGGGCGAAGGCTTCCTCGTGCGCCAGCAGATTCACCGCGGACTGCGAGGCGGTCTCCTCTGCCGCGCCGCGCGGGTCCACGCCTTCGCGTAGCAGCGTCTTCACGATGCGGTGCACGATCAGGTCCGGGTAGCGGCGAATGGGCGAGGTGAAGTGCGTGTACGATGGCGCAGCCAGCGCGAAGTGGCCCTCGTTGTCCGCGGAATACTTCGCCTGCTTGAGTGAGCGCAGCAGCAGGTAGCTCAGGATGCGCTCTTCCGGCTTACCCGCGATCTTCGCCGTGAGCCGCTGGTACAGCTTGGGTGAAATGTCGATGGGGCCGCTGACCACCTCGTGTCCGCGCGCGGTGCGGGTGCCGGTTTTGCCACGGTCGCGGTCTCGCTCATTGCGGCGGAAGGCCTCGCGGCGGTCGCCCTTGGTGGTGAACTTCTGCGTCGTGATTGGGCCCGCGCCGAGGGTGTAGCCGAAGCCCGCGGCCTGGTCTTCAAAGTCTGCGATGCGCTTCGCATCCGGTACTTCATGAATACGGTAGATGCCCGGCACGCGCGCGTTCTCGATCCAGCGCGCGACGCACTCGTTGGCGCACAGCATAAACTCTTCGATCAGGCGATTGGCCCACGCACGCTCGCTGCGCACGACGCCCTTCATGGCACCGCGCTCGTCGAACTCGATTACGGGTTCGGGTAGGTCGAAATCGATGGAGCCGCGTCGCACGCGCTTTTTGTTCAGCCGTTTCGCGAGATCGAGCATGAGCTCGAAGTCCGTGACGAACGGCGCGAACTGCTCGCGTGCTTCGGCATCGCCGTTCAGCACGCGCTGCACGTTGGTGTAGGTCATGCGCTGGGCAGAGCGAATAATGCCCTCGAACAACTCGTAGCCAAGCACGTTGCCGTCGCTGTCGATGCGCGCGACACAACTGAGCACCAGCCGATCTTCGTCGGGACGCAGGGAACACTCGCCGTTCGACAACTCCTGCGGCAGCATGGGAATCGCTCTGTCGGGAAAGTAGACGCTGTTGCCGCGCAGCCGCGCCTCCAGGTCGAGTGTGCTGCCGTCGCCCACATATTCGGCCACATCCGCGATGTGTACCTGCAGTTCGAAGGTGCCGTCGGGCAGCGCGCGCGCGAGTACGGCATCGTCGAAGTCCTTCGCGGTTTCGCCGTCGATGGTGACGATGGTTTCCTCGCGAAAATCGCGCCGCCGCAGCAGTTCGTCATCTTCCAGCGAAGCCACGTTCCAGCGCGCGGCGTCCTGCGCTTCGGCCAGCACGTCGGCCGGAAACACGTGCGGCAGGTGGTGCTTGCGGATGACGATTTCCACGTCGACGCCGAAGGCATCGGGGTCGCCCAGCACCTCGATAACGCGGCCCAAGGCGGGGGAGTGTTCGCTGGCGTATTGCGTAATCTCCACATCCACGGCAAGGCCGCTCAGGTCGGCCAGCGTGCCGTCCCAGCGATGCTCTGCGTGCATGGCGTCTTCGCCCAGCGTGCGGTGCGGCGTCACGGCGGCGACGGGCAGATCCGTGTCGTCGGGGATGAGCACGAGGTTACCCAGTCGCGTATCCAGCGGCGTCACGAAGGAGCCGCGCAGGCGTGGGTCGTCGTAGCGCGGATCGTGGTTGCGGCCACGCTGACCTGCCGCGTGGAAAATGCCGACGACGGTGGCGTTGCGCCGCGTCAGCACACGCACGACACGGCCGGCGCGTCGGCCTTCGCGCGTGGGCGGACCTGCATCCACCAGCACCTGATCGCCCTGCATGGCGCTGTTCAGGTCGTGCGGCGGAATGAAAATGTCGTCGTCCTTGCCGCCCTCCGCTCCTGTCGGCCGCACAAAGCCGAAGCCATCACGGTGCAGGCTCAGCTTGCCGGCGATCAGGTCTTCGCGGCCTTTAAAGCTCTGTCGCTGGCGGTCGCGCATGCCCGCGGCGAAACCCCGGCGGCCCCCCTGTGCCGTGGCGCGTGCGTCGTTTTTCGCGCGCTCCACGCCAACCACCGGCAGTGCCCAGGTCTCCTTGTTCAGCTTTACCAGGCCGCCACGCGCGGTGATCTTCGCAAGTTGTTCCAGCAGCAGGCGGCGTTCGCGGCCGCCACCCATGCCCAGTTCTCGCACAAGCTGTTTGTAGCCGGCACGTCCGCCGGCTCGCTCCACGCGGCGCAGCAGGTCGCGGTCGGTTTGGGGGTAAGGCTGACCCTTCATGGCTCCAAGAATACGCTGCATGCCATTGCCGTTGCCTGGCATGCAGCAGGAGGCTTCGCCGATGTTTGCCGGACTGTCGATTGCGCAATGTGGCAGAGGAAGAATTGGAGACCTGCAGGCTGCGTGGCGCGGGTTGCGCATCCCACCACACATGATCGACGGAATGCCTGACCTGCCTCTCGCTGCGGAGATCAACTCCACCACATCGCGCCGTAATTTTTTGCGCACCGCCGCCGGCAGCGTTGCCGCCGTAACCGCACTGGGCGCGACCGCCGTAGCGCAGCAGAAACCGGGGATGCAGAACGACGTGCAACTGAGCCAGATCGACGCCGCAACCGAAGCTCCGATGCATACGCCGGGGCCGTTTCTTGCACCGGGCAAGCGCATCGGTTTTGCCATCGTCGGGCTTGGCCGGCTGTTGCTCGACCAGATTCTGCCGGCGTTCGCCTCGTCGCAATACTGCAAGCCGGTGGCGTTGGTAAGCGGCGATGCCGCCAAAGCGCACAGGATCGCCGCGCAGTATGGCATTCCTGAAAGCAACGTGACGGATTACCCCGGCTACGAAAAGCTGAAGGACATGCCGGGCGTGGATGTCATCTACATCGTGCTGCCGAACAGCATGCACCGGGAGTTTGTGGTGCGCGGCGCGGCCATCGGCAAACATATCCTGTGTGAAAAGCCCATGGCCAACAGCGTGGCCGATTGCGAGGCGATGATTGCTGCCTGCAAGCGCGCCCATGTGAAGCTGATGATTGCGTACCGACAGCAGTATGAGCCCATGAACCGTACCCTTGGCGACGCTGTGAAGAGTGGCAAGCTGGGCAAGCTACGGTCGATGATTTCGACCAACAGTCAGTCCGAAGGCGACCCGGCGCAGTGGCGATTGAATCATGCGCTTGCGGGGGGAGGCTGCCTCCCCGATGTCGGAATTTACTGCCTGAATGCCGCGCGCTTTCTCTCTGGTGAGGAACCGGAAGAGGTCTTCGGCGCAACGCTGCAGTCGAAGGACGATCCACGGTTTAAGGAAGTGGAGTCGCACTGCAGCTTTGTCCTCAAATTCCCGAGCGGCTTCGTTGCCACCTGTACGACAGCCTACGACGTGCATCGGTCGCAGTTTCTGCGGCTGGAGGGAACGGATGCGTGGGGCGAGATGAGCCCGGCGTTCGGCTACCACGGATCGAAGCTGAGGTTTGCCCGCCTGAACCCGGAGAAGCACGACGAAACGATCGAGCCTTCCGTGCCGGACAAAGATCAGTTCGCGCTGGAGATGGATCACTTTGCCGATTGCGTCATGACAGGAAAGACCCCGCGTACGCCCGGTGAAGAGGGTCTGCAGGACCAGCGGATCGTTGAAGCGATTTACAAGTCCGCGGCGACAGGCAGAGCGGTCCGCGTGGCACCGCCGGCAGGGCCGACACGCGGCCCTGAACTGCCTCCGATGCAGGGTTAATTTCTGGGCAGGGCTTTCCAGGCAGTATGTGCGATGGCTGCCGCTGCACGCAGATTTCCGCGCAATACACGTTTGCCCAGCCGGCGCAGTAGGAAAACCACGGATCCTCGTATGGAATGCCCACCATAAAGGCGGATGAGCAACAGGGCAGATGCCGTTGTGGTGCGTTCTTTCGCGAGCGAGGGACGCCCCACGGAGCCGCTGCCGCCCTCATGGTGCAGCACGGCGGTATCGGCGGCGACGGTCATGGCCCATCCCGCATGTTGCGCGCGCAAGCAAAACTCGGCATCTTCGAAGTACATGAAGAAACGCTCGTCCAACAGGCCGATTTGTTCGAGTATGGCCGACCGCAACAACACGCTGGCAAACGTCAGGTAGTCGTTGGGGCCGAAGGTGTGCGGTGCGGTGAAGTGGGTGGCGTATGCGGTATTCGGGTCGATGTGGCCTCCGCCCCAGGCTTGCACGCGCATCGGGTCATGCGCATAATGCAGCACCGTGCCGACCAGGGCGTGCGGAGTTGCGGCGGCGGATGCAAGCAGGAGTGCAAGTGTGTTCGGCGGCGGTACCGTGTCGTTGTTCAACAGCCAGAAGAACGCAGGGGACTGCGCCGATGCCCAGCGAATGCCTGCGTTGTTGCCTGCGGCGAAGCCGAGGTTGGCGGCCGTTTGCAGCAGATGCACCGGCAAAGCGCTGATTTCGATCCATGCGGAGAGACGCGAAACGGAATCGTCGGTCGACCCATTGTCGACCACGACGACCACCAGTTCGCGATACGTTTGCTGTGCCAACGCCTGCAGGCACGCCAGCGTATGCGTCGCGCCGTTCCAGTTCACCAGGATGCAGGCGACGGTCGCGTCAGGGTCGGAGGTGAGGGGCGGCGGCGGCACGAGTTTCCAGAGTATCGCCTGTGCGGCTGCACCTGCCTCGGTGCAGAGTGGAAAAGCGAAGACCAAGCGAATATCATTCGGTCTTGGGGGGTGACATGCCGGCTTCAGCTCAGCGCGACCATTTCGGCTTTCTGCATGTCGACCTGAACAGCTTTTTCGCGTCGGTGGAGCAGCAGATTCACCCGGAGTACCGCGGCAAACCCGTCGCCGTGGTGCCCACGTTTGCCGAAACGACCGTCGCCATCGCCGCCAGCTACGAGGCCAAGGCGCTGGGCATCAAAACCGGTACGCGCGTCGCCGACATGAAGCAGATCTGCCCAGACATCATTCTGGTGCAGGGCAATCACTCCACGTATGCGGAGTACAGCCACCGCATCGCCGCCGCGGTGGAGCGGTGCTGCCCTGTGGCGCACACGCCGTCGA
>CBAAAH010000203.1:0-5611 GCA_964658865.1 uncultured Granulicella sp. | reverse complement strand
CACGACGACCACGCGAAGCCCGTTGGCCAAGGTAGCGCGGGTGACTTCGCCGGCAGGGTTGGCGGTGGTTGCAGGAGCTGGCGCCTGTGCACGTACCGGCGCAAACAGCAGAGGAAAGCAAAGAGCGGCAGAGCAGGACAGCAGCGTACGCAGCTTCAAAGAAAGACCCTCGCGTGGTTAGACTAACCGAGCCGTTGGACGTCTTACAGATCACAGAGCCGACGCGTGATCTGGCAGGAGAAGCATTATCGCAAGCATCGCGATCAGCTTTCGCGAACGCCAAGCATCGTGTGCGGCACACTGTCGCGGTGCACGGTTGCCAGTTGCGTTTCGTCGGACACGTAAGGTGTGCCCTGCGCTACCTTGTCGTCAGGCACAGCCCAGCCGCTCTGCAGCAAGCCGGAACCGGTCACCTGCAGCACCTGAGGCCACTCGTCGTCGGGGACAATGCGGGGAATCTTGCGGGTGTCTACCGTTTCCACATCCAGAACTCCCACCTGCGATCCCTTGCTCATCAGCAGCAGCGCTTGCAACGATGGTGTCTTCGTGCCCGTCGCATCGATGCAGGTGAGGCCGTCGAGGGTGAGCCGGTTGACTTGTGCGGGGAACTCCCCGGAATATAGGCCGCGCAGATCTACCGCGCACACTGCACCACTGCCACCCGCGGTGCGCCGCATGGTGCACTGCTGCAGCGTCAGCGCGTCAATGGTGACAGCGTGATTCGCCGTCGCGACCATGCCGTACGCGGCATCCGTGCCGATCCAGGTCACATCGCGAAAAGTGAGATTCTGAATGTTGTCCTGAAGAAAAGCCAGGTACGCACCAGTAACCTGGCAGTTGTGGATCAGCACGTTGCGGATCGCATCGAGCGTCGTAAGCGGTCCGTGATCCTCAAGCCCGAAGATAAAACAGAGCACGTTGCTGGTGCCGGTAAAGCCACTTGCCGTCACGTCCGACACGATGATGCTACTCCTGGAGCCGGCGTAGATCCGCATCATCAACTGGCATTGGTCGAAGACGCAATCGCTCGCCGTCACGCGTTCGATGTTGCCGCTGTGGCCCTCCGGCGCGTTCAGTGCAATGGCGTCATCGCCCGTGCGAAAGTAGCAGCCGGAGATGGCGATGTCATTTGCCGGACCGTTGATATGGATGCCGTCGGTGTTCGTGGCTCGGACCGTTTCGCTTGGGCCGAAAGGCGCGAGGCGACAGCGCGTGATGGTGGCGTGCCCGGTGTTGCTCAGGCGGATACCGTAGGTGGACGCGTGAAAGACCGTGACCTGGTCGATCGTGATCTGCTCCATGTCCATCAGGTTGATGCCGAACAGCCACGGTGACCCGTGAGTATCACCTGTGGTGGAATTGCCGCTGTGGCCGTCGCCGCGGTTCCCATTCAGCCGAAAGTTCAACAACTGCACCTGCTGGGCAACGCGAGAGGGCGCGGGCGGCCCCGGATCGTTCACATAGCCAGCCGGCCGGTTGTGGATGCCGTCGTTGTTGGAACCCGTTTTCAGAAAGAAACCGGTCGCGTCGCCCCCGCCCTGGATCGTGGTGAAGCCGGCTGCGGAAAGCTGCAGGCCAGTCACCAGCGCCGCACCGTCCATGATGAGCGCGATGGGGTTCGTGGCGGATGCCGTCGCCAGAAACGCTTGCAACAGCGCGGTGTCGTCGGTCGGCGTACCGGTGCCGCTCAGCGCCGCCCCCGTGTCCAGGTTAACGTTCAGCGCACAGCCCAGTTCTGAGGCCTTCTTCGTCACGGTGGCAGTGACGGCGGGCACCGTCGTTTGCATCGGCATGCTGCTCTCCCTTAAGTTCATCGTACCCGCGCCGCGCTACTGGCCGGCGTACAACTGCCGATACATTTCGCGATTGCGCAGGATCGACTGCACATAGTCCCGCGTTTCAGAGTATGGAATGGATTCGACGAACTCCGGCAGGTCTTTGTAGTTATTCTCAGCCATCCATCGGCGCACGGGTGAATCGCCGGCATTATAAGCCGCCAAGGCATACTCCGGCTGGCCACCGAAACGGTCGAGCACCTGCTTCAGGTTGGCCGTGCCGAGCGCGAGATTGGTGGATGGATTGAGCAGGTCGCTCGTGCCGAAATGCGTGATGCCGATGCGTTTTGCTTGCGCCTTGCCCACGGTCGGCAGCAGTTGCATGAGGCCGTACGCGTTGGCGCGCGAGACGGCGCTCGGATTGAACTCGCTTTCCTGCCGAATCAGCGACGCGACCAAGTACGGATCGAGGCCATTGTTAGCGGCGTCGGTCGTCAGATCCTGCCAATACGGGCGTGGAAACAGCAGTTGCCAGTAGACCGCCGGCACCTGCGCAACGGGCAGCGAAAAGAACGATGAACCGCTACGTTTAATGGTCTGCAGGGCGCGCACGTTCTCGCCATAGCTGCGGTAGATTTCCGCCTGCGCCAGCGATCCCCACTGACTGCTGCTGCCGCTGGCCGCAATCTCCGGGCCGATGTAGTCGTTCAACCCGGCGTTCGCCAGCAGGCGCGCCTTAATGAGGTGTGGATCGTTCTCCGGCAACTCCTGGATGAGCGTGGGTGCGGGTGGGGTGCGCACATTCTGCAGGGGAAATGCCGGTGCGACCGAGGCCTGCGGACCCATCATGCGCAGGCGTTCACGCGCTAGGATCGCGTAATAAAAATTGCGGTAGCCGTTTGAGAGCGCGTTGTAGAAGTTCGCTGCCTGCGCGTAATTTTTCTCCGGGTCCTCAAACATGCGGCCGCGCCAGTACAGCGCGCTTGGTGCCTCTGCGCTGGCCGGGTAGCGGGCAATCTGCTCTTCCATCAGCCGTGCAGCCTCGGGGTAATTCCGCAGGCGATAGTTCAGCCAGGCGGCACGCCAGTGCGAGGATGGGCCGTAGGTGCTGTTGGGAAAGCGTTTGAACAGTTCCCCATACAACTCGACTGCGTGCGTGCTGTCGCGCTTGATGAGGTACATGTTGCCACTGCTGTACAGCGCCTCTTCCAGCCACCGGCTCTGCGGAAAGCGGTCTTCCATCTGTGACAACAGCGCGCGATTCCCACTCTCGTCATTGTCGTTGCGCGCGAGTTCGGCAAGGATGTACAGGCGCAGCGCAGCGCTGTCGTCGCCGGTCTGCGGCAGCTTTTCCGCGTCGCGGTGCGACAGGTGCTTCAGCCGCAGATCGCAGACGGCAGCGTAAATCTCCAGCGCGTCCTTGTCTCCCTGACCCAGCGACTGGTCGTTCTGCTCGATGCTGTGATATTCGGCACCGGCTTCGGCGTAGCGCTTGGCGTTGAACAGCGCGTCGGCGTGCAGCTTGCGCTCGCCCGCGCTGGGTCCCGCGTTCAGGTTCTGCAACTCGATTTTCGCCTGAGCGGCTTCGGGAGAAAACGGCAAACGCACGTAAATCTGCCGGAAGAGCGATGCCGCGGCGCTTCGGTCGCCCGCCATCTCATGCGCCTTGCCCTCGGTCAGCAGGAAGTCGGCTTTTTGCGAGGCGGGCTGACCCACCTCTGGACCAAGCGCGCGCAACGCGCTGGCGCTGTCATTCAACGAGAGATATGCCTGCGCCTGGGTCACAGGCGCGGTCGTCGCGAAAATGCTGTTCGGGTATTTCGCTGCAAAGCCGTTCAGCATTTGCACGGCGGTGGAACCGTCATGGTTCTGCAGCGCAGCCTGTGCGCTTAGATAGACGGCATAGTCCTGCAGCGCGTCTCCAGAAGCTGCCTGACGATAGGCGGTGCCGGCATCGGCGTAGCGGTGGTCCAGCGAGTAGGCGTGACCGATGGCAAGATACGCCGCGGATGCGCCTTCGCCGGGATGCGCCGCGGCGTAGGCCTGCACACCGCTGTAAGCCGCGGCAGAGCGCGATGCGGCAAGCTGCTGCGCCATGGGCCGAAGCTGTTCACTTTGGACAAAGGCGCTCGTCAGCTGGCGGCTTACCGGTGTCGGCTCAGAAACGAAATGTTCCACCCGAGGTGCGCGCGCGGTCTTTGTGGCGGCACGGCTCGCTTTCCCAGCCTTGTTGCCTTTGCCTGCTCGGGCGACAACTCGCGACGATGCACGCGCACCGCCAGACCGCGATGCGCCGGACCGGGTTGCAGTGCCATGCGATGCCGCGGCTTTCACATGTTTCGACGCAGAATGGGTCGCAGCCACGGCAGAGTCGGCAAGCGCCAGGCAGAGAACGGCGCAGCAGGCAAGGCTGCGGTACGAAAGTAAAAGAAGGGCCACACCCTCACTCTAAAAGGCAAAGAGGTCAATCGCCGCGTTGTTGGCCGTTTTGGCGGAACCTGTTTTGGTAACGCCATGACTGCTTTCCGTCGTTTGCCCCACCACATTGCCGCACGCGACGAGCCAACGTACACTGGGCAGATACCGATGCCCGTGCTCGAACAGACCGGAACCGAAGAAATCCACCCAGACGTGGCGCTGGTGGAGCGTGCCCGCGCGGGCGACGCCGCCGCGTTTGAAACGTTGGTGCGCCAGTACGACCGACCCATCTTCCGCGTAGCGCAGCACATTACGCAGAATCGCGAAGATGCCGAAGACATCGTGCAGGACGTATTTTTCAAGGCGTATAACAAGCTCAACCAGTTTCAGGGCAACAGCAAGTTCAGTACCTGGTTGACGCGCATCGCCGTGAACGAAAGCCTGATGCGGCTGCGCAAGCGCAAGACCAGCCGCACCGTGTCGATGGACCAGGACGTGCAGACGGAAGAGGGTTCCATTCCCCGCGACTTCGCCGACTGGACACCCGACCCTGAGCAGCAGTACAACCAGTCGGAGCTGGGCGAGATCCTGCAGAAAACGATTGCAGGTTTGTCTCCGGGATTCCGCACCGTTTTCACGCTTCGCGACATCGAACACCTGTCAACGGAAGAAACCGCCAACGCATTGGGTTTGAGCGTGCCGGCAGTGAAATCCAGGCTTCTGCGGGCGCGGCTGCAACTGCGCGAGCGCCTGAGCCGCTACTTGAAGCGCAAGGACGGGTCGATCAAGCCGTGAAGACGCAAACCATGTCGACAGAGCTCATCAACGCAGTTTCCTGGAGTGTCGCGCTGTGACCTGCACCGACTTTCTCGCAAAAATGACCGACTATTTCGACGGTGAAGTAGATGCGGAGTTGCTGCAGGAAATTCGCGCGCATCTGGAAGAGTGCGATCACTGCGAAATTCTGGTGAACACCACGCGCCAGACGATCCAGATCTTCCGCGATCACCAAGTATACGAGCTCTCTACCGAAGTGCGCGAGCAGACTGTGACCAACATTCTGCACCGCTGCGGCCTGAGGAAGTCGGCATAACGCCGATTCTCGTGCGAACGCAAGGCATTCCACACGATCTGAACCGCCGGCTTCATCACGCGAATCTGCGCAAGAATTTTCGCCGCGATGTTGCATTCGAGCGCGTCATCCGCTCCATTCCCACAGGCAAGGTTTCTACCTACGGCAAAGTTGCGGCGGCGGCGGGATACCCGCTCTACCACCGTGCCGTTGCGCGCTTTTTGCGCATGGAGAGCGCGAACCTGCTGCCATGGCACCGGGTGGTCGGCGCGGGTGGCGCAATCAAGCTGCGCTTCGATGCGGCGGAAGAACAGAGATTGCGCCTGAAGCTGGAAGGTGTACGATT
>CBAAAH010000202.1:0-5619 GCA_964658865.1 uncultured Granulicella sp. | reverse complement strand
GTTGGGTGCCTCGGCCTAGTTTGCTGCGCGCTACTTGAACATGAGCTGCGAGAAGGTGACGAGGTTTTGCCGCCAGACGAGCCAGGTGTGCATGCCCGGTGTCTCATTCACGCTGACATTGCCCTTGATGTTCCCCTTGGCCCAGGCGCCGAATGCGCGGTTGACGGTGATGAGGCCGTCTTCCGTGCCGCAACTAATCCAGAAGAGCTTCGTTGCGGGCTGGGATTTTGCGTTGGGCACGATGCTTTCAAAGGCAGCGCGGTAGGTCTCGGGCGTGGCGTCGGCGGGACGCGTCGGGCCATTGGCCGCGACGATGGCGGACGACATCGCGCCCACGTAGCCGAAAACCTCCGGATGGTTGAGGCCGGTGGAGATCGTCTCGCCGCCACCCATGCTGAGGCCGGCAATGGCCCGGTGGGCCGGGTCTCGGGCGATGTTGTAACGGCTTTCGGCCATGGGCAGAATCTCGTGCAGCAGCATATCCGTAAGGATGCGCTGGTTCGCCAGAGGCGTGGCATACGGCGGCGTCCACACGGACCAGCCTTCGGTGATCATGCGCATGGTGCCGTAGGCGCGCGGCATCACGATTACGGTCGGCTGCAGCTTGCCCTGCGCAATAAGCGCGTCGAAGATAAGATTTGCGTTCCCGATCTCCGTCCAGCCCTGGGCAGAATCGCTGTAGCCGTGCAGCAGATACAGCACGGGATAGGGCTGCTTGCGCTTTGCGTCGTAGCCCACGGGCGTGTAGACGTACAGGTCGCGGTCGTGCAGGCCGGCCTCGTCGGTGGCCAGCTTTGAGGTGTATAGGTCGTGGTGGAGGTCGCCGTGCGGGATGTCCGTCAGGTCCCACGGCTGCGGCGTGTCGCCGGTCACGTGGACGAAGCTCGACGGCGCCTGCAGGTTGCGGCGAACGTTGGGGTTGTGCGGGTCCAGAATGTGCTGGCCGTCGACGATGAAGTAATAGCCGTAATATTCCGGCGACAGTGCCGCACTGGTGTAGGTCCACACGCCGTCCGTGCCGGCCTTCATGGCAAAGGGCTCGGCATTGCCTTCAAAAAAGACCGAGACGCTCTTCGCATCGTGATCGATATAGCGGAAGGTGAGTGACCGGTCCGGGTTGAGGAGGGGCGACTTGAACGCCTGCTGGCGCGCGGCTTCTGCCGGGTCGATCTGGACGACACGCCTGGGCGGCGTGGCAACGGCCTGGGCATGGAGGCTGGTGGCAACGGGAACAACGCAGAGCAGGGCAGCGGCAGAAATCCAGAGGAATCGCATCGAGTGGGAGTGTATCAAGTGCATGTGACACGTGGGTTTCCACTGCCGCGGAAAAGCGAGGAGGCAACCCAATGGGTCGCCTCCTCGGGGGTTTCTATTGGTCGGGAACTTAGAGCGGGTTGATCTTGTTCAAGCCCTTTTTCTTCTTGTGCTTGCTGGAGCTTGCCTCGCCCTTGTCGTACTCGGCCTTTGGATTGTGAATTTTCCCCTTGGCGTCGGCCTCGGGACCCTGCTGGCCTTTCGGCGTGTTCACTCCCTGCACATCGTTGATGGCATCGGGTGCGGCTGCTGCTTTTTCAATCGGCGGCAGGGCGGTGTTATTCGCCGGACCGACGCTGTTCAGGCCATTGCCCGCGTTGTGGGTATCCGTTGCACCGGGAGACAGGATTGTGACGCCGACGGTCGAGTTGCCGCCGGTAACCGGAGCGACACCCGTTGGGGTCGTGTCGAAGCCCGAAGCCGTCACGCCTGTACCGGTCGCCGGTGCCGCATCGACTGCCGGAATCTCGGAGAGCGCCGGTGCAGCGGTTGCGCCCGCCGCCGGCGTGGTGCCGGCATCGGTTGCCGCTGCTGTATCGGTGGCGTCCGCGCTGCTGTCCGTACTCGGCGCAGTCGTCGTCGCGGGTGCGCTGCCCTTGATCGCTGCCTGGAACTGCGTATTGATGTTCTTAACGACGTTGGGAGCGAGCGTCGCCTTGGGATCGGCCATGGCGGGATCGCCCACGCGCGCGGCCTGCACCACGTCGGCGCTGCGCAGCACGAAGAGCTTGGCGCGATTGGCCAGGTTGTACGTCTGACGACTGTTCTCCAGCGCCTGGCTGGCGGCGACCTGATCTGCCGTCGGCTCTGGAATCGGGCGACCGAGAGCTTCCAGGCGATCGCGCGCATCTTCCACGCGGGGCGATGCGGAGTAGACCGTGACCACACGGCCATACGCGGCCGCTGCCTGGTCCTCATACACGTGCAGCAGGCGCGCCCTCTGGTCTTCGCTCAGGTTGCGCATGGTCGGGCTGACACGCACAAAGTGGGCCTGTGCGGCATAGGCGTCGCCCAGGCCGATGAGCGCGGAGTCGATTTTGCTGAACAGCGGATAGGTGTCGACCACCGTCTGGTAGCGCGCGATGGCGGCGGCGTAGTTCTCGCGGCCCTCATAGAAGTCGGCAATGCCGCTTTCGCGCGTCGCCAGCACTTCCTGCACTTCGCGCAGCTTCTGCTTCGCATCCGGCACCAGCGTGCTGTCCGGATACTGGGTCATCATGGTGCGGTACTCTTCCTGCGCGTGCACGGCCTTGGTGTAGTCACGGTCGGGCTTGTCCATCTGTTTAAAGTAGATGTCGCCGATGCGCATCTGGGCCTCGGCAGCTTCAGGTACGTTGGGGAAGAAGATGATGAAGTCGTGGTACTCGGTCTCGGCCTGCGTCAGCGCCGCCGTGCCGCCCTCGCGATACCAGCTATCGGCAAAGGCGAGCTTGGCACGCATCTGGTATTCCGAGTCGGGATACGTTGCGAGCATGTCCTGCAGCAGCAGACGGGCGACGTCGAACTTGCCCTTTTTCAGCGCGACCTGGGCGCGATCGTAGAGCTGCTTGTCCGGCTGGGTGCTGTTCACATTCGCCATCGGATTGTCCTTGAGCCGGCGCTTGAGTGCCTGCTGCTCTTTCCGGGTGTCCTTGGTGGCGGTGACTTTTTCGTCCCTCTTCTGCTGTTTTGCGGAAGGCTGGTCATCGGTGCTTTTGCGCGTCTTTTTCTTCGGCGTGCGATTGCTCAGCACGTTCGTCGGCGTGGAATCTTGGCCGGAGGTCGTGCCCGCCGGCAGATCGCCCGGAGTCGTCGCAGGGGCCTGCTGGGTGGGTGCATCCTGGGTGGTCGTCGGTGCGGGCGTCGCGGTCTGTGGTTCCTGCGCCGTTACAGAAAGTGCGAGCGGCGCGAACAGCAGGGTACCCAACAGGGCGACCGTGGTGCCGCGGCGCGAGAAAAACGACGGGAAAGTGCGCGGAAAAAGCTGAGCCATGTTCAGAAAACCTCGAAAATCCGGTGCGTGGGTCGTCCTGGCCGCAACCGCGATGCTGCTTCGATTCTATCGTGCCGGGTGGAACTGAGGATTGGACTTTTGCCGGGACGCGTTGTCATCCTGGAAGCAGGAAGACAACGGGACCTTTAGGCCGGATCGTACCGTTGCTTCATGCCCCTGGCCAGGCGCACGAACTCACGCGCGTTTTCCTCCGTTTTGCCGGGCTGAAAGATGGCCGAGCCGGCGACGAGCAGGTCCGCGCCCGCTTCCACGACGGTGTCGAGCGTGCTCGGCGCGATGCCGCCGTCAACCTCGATACGGAAGTTCAGGCCCAGTTCCTTGCGCAGCGAGGCGAGATGACGCACCTTTTCCACGCATTTTGGAATAAAGCTCTGGCCGCCAAAGCCGGGGTTTACCGTCATGACCAGCACGTGGTGCACCAGGCCCAGCACCTCGTGCAGCGTCTCCACCGGTGTCGCCGGGTTGATCGCGACGGCTGGTTCCATGCCGTGTTCGCGGATGCCGGTGAGCGTGCGGTGCAGATGCCGGCAAACCTCCTGGTGCACCATCAGCCAGTTCGCGCCCGCTTTGGCGAAGTCGGCGATATAGCGATCGGGGTCGTCGATCATCAGGTGGCAATCGAGCGGCAGACTGGTAACCCTACGCACGGCTTCGACCACGGGCGGACCGAAGGTGATGTTGGGGACGAAGTGGCCGTCCATGACGTCCACGTGCACGACGGTGCCGCCGCCGCGCTCTGCGGTGCGAATCTCCTCGCCAAGCTGGGTAAAGTCCGCGGCAAGGATGGAAAAGGCCAGGTCAATCACACTCCGCAGTGTAGCAAGGCATGCGACGTCTACCATTGCGGAAATTTACCGTGCCGAAAGAACGACGCCGTTATGCTGGGAGCATGCCGATCGACACTGCCGTTGCGCTACCGCTGCCCGCGGGCGATTTTGCCGCCTACCTGTTCGACCTGGACGGCACCGTCGCAGACACCATGCCGCTGCACCTGGTGAGCTGGCAGCAAGCCGTGGCCGAGCAGGGCGGCACGTTTCCCGAAGATCTGTTTTATGCGTGGAGCGGCATTCCGCTGCCACGCACGGTGGAACTGCTGAACGAGAAATTCGGCTACACGCTCGATCCCGTCGCCGTCGCGCACCGCAAGGAGCAGTTATACCTGGCTGAGCTGGAAGCCGTCGCGCCAGTGGCTTCGGTGCTGGAACACGTGGAACACAGCTTCGGAACCATTCCTTTTGCAATCGTCTCCGGCTCGCCGCACGCCAGCATCGTCAAGACTTTGAAGGTACTCGGCCTGACAGACCGCTTTCCTGTGCTGGTGGGCGCGGAAGATTATGCAAAAGGCAAGCCCGATCCCGAGCCGTTCCTGACGGCGGCGCGGCTGCTTGGGGTGCCACCGGGAAAATGCCTGGTGTTTGAGGATGCGGACGCCGGGATCGCGTCGGCGGAGGCAGCCGGCATGGCTTGGGTGCGCGTTCCAGGACCGGCACCGCAGCCGTAGCTACTCTGCCGTGGGCAAAAGGTCCTCGCGTCCCGGGTGTGGCGTGGGCGTGCTCTCGCGCGGTGGAGGCGGTGCGGGTGCCAGCAGCTTTGCCGCGGCACGGATGATTTTGCGCGCGGGCCATGCGCCCTTCTCCTGCAGAAAGAGTGCGCCTTCGCGCTGCTTTTCCGGTCGGTAGTACCAGCGCCGCAGGATGGCGAGATGGTCGCCCAGCACGGCGGGGTCGTCGGTGCCGGCAGTGCCTTCCAGCACGGCAATGCCGGCCAGCAGCCGCTCTTCGGCAGAGCAGGTTGTGTCCTGCGCGGCTGTTGCGGCAGGCTGCCTGTTGGGGTCATGCAACGGCACCGCCGCCAGCATCATGGGCTGCGCGAACAACGACGAACCCACCTCCGCCTGCTCCCGCGCCAGCCGCACACCCAGCAGCGACACGGTGTGCGGTCCGCGTAGGCAGCCATCGGCAACGAGGAAAAGCTGGATTTGCGGCTCGTCCTCCGGCTTCGCACCAGGGCAGGGAATCAGCAGCAGCGCACGCAGGCTATCGAGCGGGCCGATCAGGCGGTCGGCGATGTCGGCCACCGCTTTCGCTTTCAGGGTGCGTGCGTGGGTCGCGGCCGCTTCTTCAAACAGCATGTCCGCGGAAAAGCCGTCGCGCTCGGCTTCCAGTTCGCCCATCAGTGAGGCCCCGCGCGTCTGCAAAAACGCCAGTGTGCGTTCGGCTTCGCCACGGTACTGCGCGTCGTCCACCCGTGCCTGGCAGGGCGCGTTGCACTTGTGCATTTCACCGTAGATGCAGCCGGGGTCGTCCGGCGAG
>CBAAAH010000201.1:0-5639 GCA_964658865.1 uncultured Granulicella sp. | reverse complement strand
CGAAGCCCTGCAACCCGACCACATTCTGATCTCGCCCGGCCCGTGCACACCGCAGCAGGCAGGCTGCTCCATCGACCTGATCCGCCACTTTGCCGATGTGGAGCGGCAGGCCGCGAAGCGCACCCCGGTGTTGGGCGTGTGCCTCGGCCATCAGGCCCTGGGTGCGGCGTTCGGCGGCAATGTCGTTCGCGCGGCGCGATTGATGCACGGCAAAACCAGCGAAGTCGCGCATGACGGCAAGACCATTTTTACCGGCATGGAGCCGACCATCACCTGCACGCGTTACCACTCGCTCGTCGTGAGCCCGGAAGACCTGCCGGAAGAACTGGAAGTCACCGCACGGACACAGGACCCGGAGGGCGAGGTCATCATGGGCCTGCGTCATCGTACGCTGCCGATTGAAGGCGTGCAGTTTCATCCGGAAAGCGTTCTGACCACGCACGGCAAAACCCTGATCCAGAACTTCCTGAAGCTGTAATGATGAAGCTCTTCGCGATCGCATTCCTGGCGGGCTGTGCTGCCGGAGCCCAGTCGAATATCGGAACGGTCCCGACCGCTGGTGCACAGGTGCAGGGCAGTGTCTCCGTGGCGAACGGAAGAGCAATCCTGCAGAACAGCGCAACCGTGAGCGCGGGTGGCACGGTGAGCGAAGTGTCGCTCAGCCGTGGCGGCAGTGTGCGCGTGTGCGCCGGCAGTATCGCGGCATTGTCCCGGGCAAACTCTACCGGAACGGGAACGCCGTTGCTGATCGCTCTGCAGCGGGGCGCCATTGAAGTCCAGACGAATGCGCTGCGCACCGATGCCGTGCTGACGCCGGATCTGCGACTGGAATTCTCCGGTAGCGCGCCGCTCGACCTGCGTCTGCGCGTGAACCCTGCCGGCGATACCTGCGTTGAAAACTTAGGGAAAAATGCGCCGATGCTGCATGTGACGGAGCAATTCAGCGGTGCGGGCTACCTGGTCAAGGCTGGCCAGCGGGTGCTGTTTGAGCACGGAAGCGTGCGCGAGGTGGTAGACCGCCAGCATTACGGCTGTGGCTGCCCGCGGCCGAATGCGAAGGACGACTTTCCCGAGGCAGTCAGCGCCGGCATGGCCGCGCCGTCCGTTCCGGCGGTGCCCGCGGGGGAAACGCACGTGCAGGTATCGACCGCGATGAACTACGACGGCAGCACCGGGACCGCGAGTGGTCCGCCAAATCCCGACGGCACGGTGCCGACTACAACAGGGACGACAACCATGCCGAGCAAGCCGGCAGTTCCCGCGACCGGTACGTCCCAAAACCCCGGCGGTCCCTTCAGCTCCATCGAACGGTTCTTTCGGCGGCTGTTCGGCGGCAAGGAATAAGTCGGTCCGGCGGCAAGGGCTAAGTCTGCGTTCACCCACCGCACGGTACAATCGAAAAGCTTCACCAGCCCGGCAAACTGCCGCGCCGGGGATGGTTCCGCACGGCAAAACCTGCGCAGAACGCGGCTCTGAAGCCGCCACCCAGAAGTTTTAGAAGGAGTACACACCATGGCGATTCCCGCCACCCAGATGCGCCCCGGCATGATCATCAAGCACAACGACATTCTGCACAGTGTCTTTGCCGTCGAGCACCGCACGCCCGGCAACCTTCGCGCCTTTATCCAAGCCAAGCTGCGCAACCTGAAGTCCGGCGCCATGTTCGAGCATCGTTTCCGCTCCGGCGACGCCATCGACCGCGTGATCGTGGACGAAGTCGCCATGGAGTATCTGTACAACGACGGCGACGACTATTACTTCATGGACACCACCAACTTCGAGCAGACCGCGCTCAAGCAGGAAACCCTCGGCGGCGCGGTGGACTTCCTGCTGCCAAACCTCAACATTTACGTTAGCTTTTACGACGGCAAGGCCGTGGGCATCGAGCTCCCCGGCGTTGTGGAGATGACCGTCGTCGAGACCGAGCCGGGCATCAAGTCCGCCACGGCAAGCAGTGTCACCAAGCCCGCCAAAACCGAAACCGGCTTGGTCGTGCAGGTCCCCCCGTTTATCAACGAGGGTGAGAAAATTCGCGTGGACACCGCTGAAGGCTCGTACATGTCGCGCGCGTAGTCGTTTTCGTACGCTAAATCAGGGTCCCGCTGCCGTGAAGGCGCGGGGCTTTTTCGTTGTAGGTTTATTTCGCGTTGATAGGTTTATGAAGACAGGGCGTGTACCCTCAGCGCGTACGAGGCATCCAAAACGGTCATGCGTGTTCGTGAACTCAAAACCTCCGTCCTGCATCTTGCCTATGAAGAGTCTGGCCCGAAACAGGGTGAGCCGTTGTTGCTTCTCCATGGCTGGCCCGATTCGCCGCGTACCTGGGACAAGGTATTGCCGGCGCTGCACGATGCGGGGTATCGCACCGTTGCGCCGTACCTGCGCGGGTATGGTCCCAGCACCTTTCGCGATCGCTGGATCGGTCGCAGCCCGCGGCGCACGGGACAGGCCGTAGCGTATGCGCAGGACATGATCGATCTCCTTGACGGTTTGAAGATCGGTCGTGTTCACTTTATCGGGCACGACTGGGGTGCGCGGGCGGCACATGCGCTATCCGCGCTTTTTCCGCAGCGGCTCAAGTCCGCAGTGACCATTTCTGTTCCGTTCGTGCCGGGTCCGGCAGAGCCGCCGAAGCTGCCCCAGGCAAAAGCGTTCTGGTATCAATGGCTGCTCTGCAGTCATCCGGGCAAGAAGCTGTTCACGGCGGATCCGGTGGCCTTCGGCAAGGCGCAGTGGGACGCGTGGAGTCCGGCAGGTTGGTACACCGCCGCGGAGTTTGCCGAGGCTGCTAAAAGCTGGCGCAGCGACGATTTCACGGAAGTTGTGTTGCAGGCCTACCGTTCGCGTTGGGGACATGCGCCGCTTGACCCGACGTACGATGTGCTGCAGGATCGCTTCGAAGCGACCAAGGCCTTGCCGACACCGACCCTTCTGCTACACGGCATGGAAGATCACTGCACGCTGGCGGAGACCACGGATGGCGCTGGCCGCTACTTTACGGGTGGGTACAAGCGCGTTCTGCTCGACGGCACAGGCCACTTTCCTCAGCGGGAGAACCCGAAAGAAACAGCCGAAGCCATCCTGGCGCACCTGCGGGAGTACGCCTGATGGTACGTCACTTTCAGGTCGAAGGTCGCGTGCAGGGCGTGGGGTTTCGCTGGTTTGTGCATCGCGAGGCCGCGCAAATCGGCCTGAACGGCTGGGTGCGAAATACCGACGCAGGCCATGTGGAAGCCGTAGCCGGCGGATCTTCGGAACAACTAGCGCAGATTGAATCGGCCATGCGTCGAGGTTCACGGGGCAGCCGTGTCGACCGCGTGCTGGTACATGACCTGACCGATGCGGAAGGTGAAACACTTGGACCGTTTCAGATCGACGGAGCCTTTTAACAAACAGAAAAGCCGCCTATTGGGCGGCTTTCTGCTGTGCAAGTAGCAGTTACTCGTCGTAGTGCAAAAGGCTGTAGACGTCATACTCGAGGAACTTTTGCCGCCCCTTGAGGAAGTCCAGCTCCACGGCAAACGCGACGCCTGCAATCTCGCCGCCAAGCTGCTTGACCAGTTGTACCGTCGCCTGCATGGTGCCACCGGTCGCCAGCAGGTCGTCCACAATCACCACGCGCTGCCCAGGCTGAATCGCGTCCAGGTGAATCTCCAGCGAGTCCGCGCCGTACTCCAGGTCGTACGTTACTTTCGCCACGGGCGCGGGCAGCTTTTTCGGCTTGCGCACCGGCACAAAGCCGGCGTTCAGGCGGTAGGCCATGGCCGGGCCAAAGATGAAGCCGCGTGCCTCGATGCCCAGCACCAGGTCGACATTTTTGTCGATGTAGTATGCCGCGAACGCGTCGATCATCTGCGCAAACCCGCTTTTATCCTTCAACAGCGTCGTAATGTCGTAAAAAAGAATGCCGGGCTTGGGGAAGTCGGGAACGGTGCGGATAAGCGCTTTGAGCGGCTCGCAGTTGATCGGTGTCATGGTCCTTCGATTCTACGCGTCCGCAGCCTCGCGCAGGCGCAACGTCTCGTCCGGTTGCAGGTAGCCCTTGCGGCGAAACCAAACTTCCATGTGGTCGCGCAGGGCGTCGCGTGGCACCAGCGAACCGACTTCCAGCAGGCCGTCTGCAAGGGGCAGCGTGTCGTCGAAAACCGCATCGTTGGTGAAGTTGCGCATGCAGAAATTGTCGATCTGGCGCAGTGGAACCGGTGCCGGCTCACCGCCGGCCGAGAGCCGCTCTACAAACAGCCGGTGCAGAAACATGCTTAGCCGAAGACCAGGCAGCTCGGGCCGCCGAGTTTGATCGATCCCGTGCTCGCGCCCAGTTTGCCGGTGACCGGGTCGATGGCGTACACGGTTACATCGTCAGAGAATTGGTTCGCCGTCAGGAAGTAGCGGCCCGATGGATCGATGGCGATGTGACGCGATTCTTTGCCCGAGTTCGGCAGGTGCTGGACCGTGCCGAGCAGCCCCGTCTGCGGATCGACGCGAAACGCGGCGAAATCTTCATGAACTCGATTCGACGCGTACAGGAATTTTTCATCGGGCGAGAACACCATCTCGCAGGCGCGCTTGCCCACGGCATCCACGTAGTGCGGCAGGGTGCTGACGATATTGCGCAGTTTGAGCGTTCCGGCAGTCGCATCCCAATCCAGCAGGTCGATGGAGGAATTCAGCTCGTTGATCGAGTAAACCCAGCGACCGTTGGAGTGGAACACCATGTGACGCGGCCCGGAACCCGGACGCGTCAGGAACTCGCCGTGCTTTGTGAGCGTCGCGGTCGCGCGATCCAGCCGAAGGATGTGAATGCGGTCCAGCCCCAGGTTGCTGGCGATCACAAATTGCTCGCCGGGCGCGGGTTGGATGGAGTGCACGTAGCTCTTGTCCTGCCGGTCCTTCTGCGGCCCATGGCTGTCCCCAGGGTACGCGATCAGCGTCGCGAGGGAGAGTTTTCCCTGCGCATCCGCACGGAACGACGCAAGACTGCCGCCGCCATAGTTCGCTACGAACACGCAACTGCCATTCCTCGTCGTGGAGATGTGGCAGCCGCCCAGGCCAGTGGAACTGGCATCGCTCACGTGCGGCAGCGTGTCACCGTGTGTATCCTGCACGGGCCTGTGCTGAAAGCTGCTGGCGGCCGAGGCGGTCGACTCCGGCTGGGTCACGGCAAAGACGAACGATGGGTTTGCCTGCGGCAGCGCAAGAAAACTGGGATTCGGCAAGGGTGCAACCAGCATTGGCGGTTGCAGTGCGCCATCCACCAGGTACGCCGCGTATATGCCCTCGCTGCCTCGTCCGCTGGTGCCGATGAGGACGCGCGTGGTCCCGGGCCTGCGCTTGTCCTGTTGCCCGCGTGCGACCGCATGGAGCATTAGCGCACCGGCCGGTAAGTTGCGGAGCAGACGGCGGCGGGTGAGCGGATGCGATGTGCGGTGCTTCATGGCGGCCTGCTTGTATGCGGAATCCTGCGGGCCGATGCTCCGGCGCGTTCAAGAAACTTAGCATCTGCACTGCAACAAAGGCCAATCGCTACAGATTCGGCGGCGTTACGACCTCGGTCACCTGGTCCGCGGGCAAGGCGCCTGCGTAGGACTCGGGTTCCACGTCGTCGTTGATCACGGGCAGTGTGGGCAGGCGCCTGGTGC
>CBAAAH010000200.1:0-5643 GCA_964658865.1 uncultured Granulicella sp. | reverse complement strand
AGCGGCGTTCCAGGCACGGCCTTGCCCTGCGCGTTCGCCGCCGCGGCAACCACCGTTCCCGTGACCAGGCCGCCCTGAACCTCTGGCGCGGGATCCACCGGTGGCTGGGGCAAAGTCGACGGTGGCGCAGGATCGGTCTGTTGCGCCAGCCCACCGGCACCGGGGGAAGCGAGCGCCAGCACAAGAACAAACGATCGGCGTCGACGCAAAGGAATGGCTCCCGGCAAAGTTGAGGTGGCGAACTGAGCGTTAGACGTTTGGTCGTTCGGCGTAGTTTCGCGATTTCTGCAACCCCTTTTCGTCCGCCGACTTCGCCGGCAGCCACGGCTGGTCGCAAGGCGCGGATCGTGAGGGGAAGCCAAAGCACCTCGCCGATCATCCAATCCGCAATGCCTGAACTTCCCGAAGTCGAGACAGTGGCCAACGGTGTGGATGCACGCGTGCGCGGCCAACGCATCGAGAGCGTCACGCTCGGCAGTAAGCCTGAACCGCTCAAATCGCCCGCCGCGCTCATCGAAGAAACACTCACCGGCGCGCGCATTCAGCGGGTGCATCGCGTGGGCAAAACCATCGTCATGGATGTGCAGCGGCCCGACGGCACACCCGCGCAGGCCACCGTCCACCTGGGCATGACGGGACGCCTGCTGGTCAGCCAGGCCGACGTTCCCGTGCCGCCGCATACCCACGCCACGCTGCACCTGGGCGACGGCCGCGAGGTGCGCTTCGTCGATCCGCGACGCTTCGGCCGCATCGGCATCGTTGCGGAAAATACACAGTACGACGGCCCCGGGGCGGAGCCCCTCACCATCTCACCCACCGATTTCGCAAAGCTGTTCCATGGTCGGAAGACACCCATCAAGGCCGCTCTGCTGAACCAGTCGCTGTTGCACGGTGTGGGCAATATCTACGCGGATGAAAGCCTCTTCCACGCAAAGATCCGCCCGCGACGCCACGCCGGCAAGCTGACACGCGCGGAACTCGGGCGTTTGCACACGGCGCTGCAAACCGTGCTGAAACAAGCCATCGCGCTTGGCGGCTCGTCCGTGAGCGATTACGTCGATGCCGATGGCGTGCGCGGCTTTTTCCAACTGGAACACCGCGTTTACAGCCGCACCGGCCTGCCCTGCCGCGACTGCGCCGCACCGATCGAACGCATTGTCGTCGGCGGCCGATCGACCCACTTCTGCAGAACCTGCCAGAAGTAATGCCCTGAGGAGAACGGTGAAACCATTGCCGCCTACCAGAGCGGCTTCAGCCGCCGAGATAGAACAGTGAACCCGGTGGATACCGGCTTGAGTTGCCGGGATAGAAAATCTCTCGGCGGCTGAAGTCGATGCCGTGGGTAGGTTACGGGACGATCTCAGAGGCTAAAGCCTCGGCGGTAAAGACAACATTCATGGCAAGTTCTTCCCTGCGCGCTGCGGTCTGCACAAGGTTTAGGATGCGTCCGTCCGGACAAACTGCCGGCTACTTCGGCTGGGGCTTTGCGTCCGGCACATAGCTTTCCTTCTGCTTTTTACCGGTGGGATCCAGTGGCTCGTTGTCCTCATCCGGCGCGGGCGGCGCGGCGGCACGGCGAGGATGCACAAACGGTGTCTTCAGACCGCCCTGCGCCGCGGTCTGCACGTCCGGTCCCGTCGCCGGGATCGCCAGCGCTGCACGGTACTCCGCCGTTGCCTTTTCGCGGTCCGGCCGTGCCAGCGCGGAGTCGTACATGCGGCCCAGGTAGATGTGCGCCCACGCCAGCGTGCGTGCGTTGTCGCGCGAGTCGGCATGACCGGTCGCGACGATGCCGTTCAACAGGTCGAATGCCTTTTCCGCATCGCCCTCCATCAGGTTCACGCGTGCAAGCACGTACTTTGCCTCGATCGACGTGGGATGCGCCGCAAGCTCCTTGTTCGCCAGGTCTTCCGCACTCGCGCGATCGCCGCGTTGCAGCGCAAGTTCGGCCTGATCGACCGGGCTCAGCACGCGCGGCAGGGCGCGTCCACGCTGGGTGCGGCCGGCGATGCCGACAAGCTCCGGGCTGCCTTCGGCAAAGAACGGAATCTTCTTTGCGCGCGACGCTTCCGACGGCACATCCATGCCGTACACCAGCTCGCCCATGTTGTCTTTCAGGCTCACGCCTTCGCGGTCTGTAAGCGACAGCTTGTCGTAGAAATAGCTGGTCAGCACCCATCCGCTGCGCATGTCGGCCACCACCTGCTTGTGGCGCACCTCTTCGGCACGGCGGTCGTACTCGCCCAGCGCGGCGACATAGCCCGCGGGGTCTAACCGTTCCTTGCCGCTAGCGGCACGTTGCGGCCGCGCAAAGCCCACGTCCATGGTGCGCGCTTCGATCGCCTTGATCAGGCACTCCGTGGTGAACGAGACAATGTCGTTCTTGTACACAAAGTTGATCGGCGCTGCCTGTACCGCCTTCAGGATCGGCAGCAGCCGGCTGGTGGACGATGCGCGCGCATAAATGATGGGGTCGATTTCATACAGCAGGTACACGTGGCGAATGTCGTCCAGGTGAATGCCGGCGCTGGTCGGCGCGACGGGACCCGCCGACGCAACGACGAAATAGTCGTTGCCGTAGATGCGCGCGTTCACCGCCTCGGGGCTCAGCATCGGCTCCAGCAGCACGAGGAAGCGGCGACCGTCGTAACTGGACGCCGGCTGGTGCAGGTAGACGTTCGTCTCCAGCAGCATGCGGGTGACGCTGTCGTGCACCTGGGCGATGGCAGCGTCGTAGTCCGCGTGATGGTGCACCCAGATGGCATGCAGGTTTACCGTCTGCGCAAAGGTGCGCAGCAGTGGCAGAATGTTCACGACGTTCAGCGCGTCGGGTGGCATTTCATTTTCCGGGAAGGACAGCGCGAGTTCCGGCGGCGGCGTGAGAAACAGGCCAAGCGAAACGTATTGCGCCAGGTTCTGCGAGCCCGGCAACTGATGCGCGGCAACGTAGTCGCACAGCGCGCGTTTTGCGGGAATGCCGCCCTCGCCAGTCGCGACCTGCTCGTCGATCTCGCGTCGAACCGCGGCGCGCAACGGCAGCGAGTGGTCGAGTCCCGCGTCGTAGCCGCAGGTGTTCAGCGCGGCGGCCACGGTAAACATCTGCTCGCTGGTTTCCAGCGTCACGGCCGATCCAGCGGCCTCCACTCCACGGCGCGGCGCAACGGTCGACGACGCGCTGCTGCTACTGCTGCTGGAAGAAGGAGACGTTTGCGCCGCCAAGGGCAGCATCGAGAAAGCGACAAGGAACAGGATGTTCAGAGAGAAACGATTCACAGGAGTTGGACGACCATGGGCCAGGTTGGCAAACGTGGGTGAGTGTAACGCGTTTGCGCCAGGATTCGAAACGCCGTGTCGCCAGAGAACCGGCGGCACGGCATGCGTTCTTACGCCGGAACGACGTCTGCCGAGGCGGGCTCCACAAACTCGCGCGCATTGCGTTGTGCGCGATATTTACGCGCTTCCTCATACGCCTTGAGCCGCGACCGCATGATGCCACCCAGCGGCTGGTGCGCCACAAGCGCGTGCCACGGGCTGAAGCTCAATTGCTCATCGACAAAAAGCTGTCGCGCGTCGGAGTAGGAATCCTGCGACGGCACCACGATGCGTGCCACCGTCACCCACGGGCTCTTGTCCTCGGGCCATTCCTTGTCCGCATGTTCGATGGCGAAGTCGCGATCCTTGTCTTCGATCGTGCCTTCGTCCAGCGCAAGCTGCACCTTGACATCCCACGCGCCGCCCTCATGACGGAAGAATTTCTTGATCTCAAGCTCCAGCGCATTGTACTCCTCGTTTAGATCGATGCCCTTGCCGGTCAGCGCCTGCAGGTTCTCAGACCCGGGCGCGAAACCGATCTTGGCGATGTACTTGCCGAAGCGTACCGGTGCCACAGTGGAAAAACTCTCACCCAGCGGATGCACCGCGGCCGCGCCGATGCCCTCCAGCGTCGCCGACGGCAAATGCACCGCCTTCAGCACCGCATTGGTCGCGCGCGCCGCGACAGAGACGACATGCTTGACCTCTTCGGGTGTGGTCAGGGTTTTGTCGAACAGCTTGATCCCCTTCAGAAATCCCGCGGGATCGGGCGCGGTGAAGGCATTCGCATTGATGCAGACAAAATCCTGTGTCGGCTGACCGGCGTGGTTCGCCACCTTCTCGCCGTCTACGCCCAATACCTTCAGCGCCAAGCCGCGCGGGCTGGAAACGTTGTCGGCCAGCATGTCGCCCGGATTGGTGCTGAAGCGCATGACAATGGGGAACGACGCGGGCGTGGCGAACAGCCCCTGCGCCAAGTGTTCCGGCAGGTTCGGCAGCACTTCGAGCGTGCCCAGCAAAACGCCATGGCTCTTGGCATGCACCGGGCGGTACGCGTGCCGATAGCGGCTGGCCATGGTGCGGGTAATGTGCTGCATGGTGCGCGACAGCTCGTCGAACACCACGGCTTCATCGGGCGCGGGCTGCTCGACCGTAGGGCTGTACGAACGATAGGAAAGCGTGGAATCAGACATAAACGCTTGGATGCAGAGCGCATGAAAGCGCCGGTACATCGCTTCCATGCGCTCAAAGCGACATCGAGCACACGTGAAAACTCAAGTTGTAAGGGGAGGTTTGGTGGACCTGATCGGGATCGAACCGATGACCTCTTCCATGCCATGGAAGCGCGCTCCCAGCTGCGCCACAGGCCCACTCCCTGCAGTATCGCCGATTTTTCCGGGTCCGTCAATCGCCGTGCGCGGGTGCCTCCTGCGCACGGCAACCATGCAGGCTACCGCCAGTAACCGTCGCGCCAGTAGTATCCGCGACCGGTGCGCGCCCAGTGGCCCTGCACGTAAAAGGCCCGCGGACGCGGCGGCGCAAGGTACTCGCCCGGGACCCAGACGTAGCGGTTGCCGTCCCAGCGATGGTAGCCCGCGCGCCATGCGTAGCTCGGTCCAGGCGCAACCGGCGGACGCTCATACACCGGGTGCGGCGGCCCCACGCGAACGTACACCTGTGCCCCCGCAAGGGCCGGAGCAACCGATCCAATGGCGGCAGCAAGCAATAAAATCTTCAATAGATTGCGCATACATCACCTCGTTCTACAGCCTGGAAAGAGCCGCGGCCTGTGCCGTTGCACTTTCTTCCCCGGACGCTGCCGGGTCTGTCGGATAGAACACGGACCCGCGGCTCCGGTTGCGCGATTCGCGCCAATTTTCCGTAAAGAATGGGAACAAATCGACATCTCTGCGGTGTCTACCAATGGGAGTGAGCGAGAGCACTCCGACACCGCCGGCGGTGACGCAAACAGCAAGAACCGGTTGCGGTGCACCCGCCGCCGCCGTACTGTGGAAAGGAGACACCCGTGGGAGCAGCGCTCGTGCACGACTTTGGCCACACCATCGCCGCCAGCATTGCAGATCCTCTGCGCAAGGGAGCTATGGCCGACCTGCGCACGGAAGACCTTGCGTTTGTTGCCGCGCTGCAGGCCGGGTCGGAAGAGGCGTTTGCGCAACTGATCGCGCAGTACAGTGCGCCGCTGTACTCCGTCATCGCGCGTTCGTTGCCCAACCCCGCCGACGCCGCAGACATCACCCAGGAAGTCTTCATCAAGGTCTTCCGCTCCATCGGCAGCTTTCACGGCGACAGCAGCCTGCGCACCTGGATTTA